>NZ_JAOWGW010000071.1:0-28929 GCF_030332945.1 Citrobacter sp. Cpo037 | reverse complement strand
CTGGCTAAAACCTACGGCGGTGCTGCTCGTGCATTCGACCAGATCGATAACGCGCCGGAAGAAAAAGCTCGTGGTATCACCATCAACACTTCTCACGTTGAATATGACACCCCGACTCGCCACTACGCACACGTAGACTGCCCGGGCCACGCCGACTATGTTAAAAACATGATCACCGGTGCTGCGCAGATGGACGGCGCGATCCTGGTTGTTGCTGCGACTGACGGCCCGATGCCGCAGACTCGTGAGCACATCCTGCTGGGTCGTCAGGTAGGCGTTCCGTACATCATCGTGTTCCTGAACAAATGCGACATGGTTGATGACGAAGAGCTGCTGGAACTGGTAGAAATGGAAGTTCGTGAACTTCTGTCTCAGTACGATTTCCCAGGCGACGACACTCCGATCGTTCGTGGTTCTGCTCTGAAAGCGCTGGAAGGCGAAGCAGAGTGGGAAGCGAAAATCATCGAACTGGCTGGCTTCCTGGATTCTTACATCCCAGAACCAGAGCGTGCGATTGACAAGCCGTTCCTGCTGCCTATCGAAGACGTATTCTCCATCTCCGGTCGTGGTACCGTTGTTACCGGTCGTGTAGAGCGCGGTATCATCAAAGTTGGTGAAGAAGTTGAAATCGTTGGTATCAAAGAGACTGCTAAGTCTACCTGTACTGGCGTTGAAATGTTCCGCAAACTGCTGGACGAAGGCCGTGCTGGTGAGAACGTTGGTGTTCTGCTGCGTGGTATCAAACGTGAAGAAATCGAACGTGGTCAGGTACTGGCTAAGCCGGGCTCTATCAAGCCGCACACCAAGTTCGAATCTGAAGTGTACATTCTGTCCAAAGACGAAGGCGGCCGTCATACTCCGTTCTTCAAAGGCTACCGTCCGCAGTTCTACTTCCGTACTACTGACGTGACTGGTACCATCGAACTGCCGGAAGGCGTAGAGATGGTAATGCCGGGCGACAACATCAAAATGGTTGTTACCCTGATCCACCCGATCGCGATGGACGACGGTCTGCGTTTCGCAATCCGTGAAGGCGGCCGTACTGTTGGTGCGGGCGTTGTTGCTAAAGTAATGAGCTAATTATTGATTAATTAGCTTTGAGCTTAAAAAGGGCGCTTCGGCGCCCTTTTTGCTACCTGCAATTTAGTCGTTGTCATATTTATTCGCATTTTTTATTCATTCTCCCGCCGCGTAAATCGCGTTGTGCTATTGTAATCATAACTATTCTCATTTACACTTTGCGCAGAAATTGAACGGGAGCGATCATGTACGTTTGTTTGTGTAATGCGATAAGTGATAAAAAAATACGTCAGGCTGTTCGCCAGTTTCATCCTCAGTCCTTTCAGCAATTACGTAAATTTATTCCTGTTGGAAATCAATGTGGTAAATGCATTCGTGCTGCCCGCGAGGTCATGCAGGATGAATTAACACAAATGCCAGAATTTAAAGAGATCGCCTAAGTCACACTCTTTTTTTTGACATCCCTGTAGCCCCATCTACGCTCTAAGAGTGGAAGCGGAGGGACTATAAAATGAAAGGTGATGTTAAAATCATAAATTATCTCAATAAACTATTGGGAAATGAGCTTGTCGCGATCAACCAGTATTTTCTCCATGCTCGTATGTTTAAAAACTGGGGACTGACTCGCCTCAATGATGTTGAGTACCATGAATCTATCGATGAGATGAAACACGCTGATAAATATATCGAGCGTATTTTATTCTTAGAAGGGATCCCGAACTTGCAGGATCTTGGCAAGTTGGGTATTGGCGAAGACGTTGAAGAGATGCTGCAATCCGATCTTCGACTCGAACTCGATGGTGCTAAAGACTTGCGTGAAGCCATTGCCTATGCCGATAGCGTTCATGATTATGTCAGCCGGGATATGATGATTGAGATCCTGACTGAAGAAGAAGGGCATATTGACTGGCTCGAAACCGAGCTGGACCTGATTGCAAAACTTGGCTTACAAAATTATCTGCAATCGCAAATTAAAGTCAGTGACTAACCACCCAGTATCATACTTACCAGGCCAATAACAAAACCCGCAGCCGCCAGATATGGCCCAAATGGCAGCGGGTTTTTTAGTACCTGTTTCCCGTAACGGACGCAGGAAATCCCGGTGAGGCAACATGCCATACCCGCGGCAAGTAAAACCAAAAGTGGTAATGATTCCCAGCGATGCCATGCGCCTAGTGCGGCAAGAAATTTGACATCGCCAAAGCCTAACCCTTCCTGTCGGCATATCAAACGATATCCCCAGTAGAACAAAGCAAATACCCCATAACCCGCTACAGCACCCCAAAGCGCGTCGGATAACTGTGCAGGTCTGCAGCATTGATGATAAATAAGACCGCCCCACAAAAGAGGGCAGGTAAATTTGTCGGGCAGCAACCCGGTACGTAGGTCGTGGACTAAGAGCAGTCCTGATAGCGAAACATAAATCAACAGAAAGGGGAGGTCGATGTACATGGGCAAGCCTTATCTGGTAAAGCGTTTACCTTCAGGTAAACCCGGCGGCCCTACAAGCCCGGGATCTGGGTTATGGATGCTCTCTTCCACGGAAAACGCGTTGCACCGCAGGGCATACAATCAGAGTGGAAGGAGCGCCGCATTTGTGAACGAGTGATTAATTTCTACGCGGCACTTGCTTAAGACTGAGATTTACGTATAATGCGCGGGCTTGTCTAATATTGACAGCGGTTCGATATGAGCCACCGGTACTGCGAAAGCAATACCAGACAATGTTCCCAATCGGGGAACTCTGTAAGAACGGTTACACTCTCCCATCAATCGTAATGGGTTTGAGGAGTAACTATTTCGTCTATAAAATAATTGGAGCTCTGGTCTCATGCAGAACCAAAGAATCCGTATCCGTTTGAAAGCGTTTGATCATCGTCTGATCGATCAATCAACCGCGGAAATCGTCGAGACTGCTAAGCGCACTGGTGCGCAGGTTCGTGGTCCGATCCCGCTGCCGACCCGCAAAGAGCGTTTCACCGTTCTGATCTCCCCGCACGTCAACAAAGACGCGCGTGATCAGTACGAGATCCGTACTCACAAGCGTCTGGTTGACATCGTTGAGCCAACTGAAAAAACCGTTGATGCTCTGATGCGTCTGGACCTGGCTGCCGGTGTAGACGTGCAGATCAGCCTGGGTTAATCAGGTCATCGAGCGATTGAGAGGTTGATACAATGATTGGTTTAGTCGGTAAAAAAGTGGGTATGACCCGCATCTTCACTGAAGATGGCGTATCTATCCCAGTAACCGTTATCGAAGTTGAAGCAAACCGCGTTACTCAGGTTAAAGATCTGGCTAACGATGGCTATCGCGCTGTTCAGGTTACCACCGGTGCTAAAAAAGCTAACCGCGTAACTAAGCCGGAAGCTGGCCACTTTGCTAAAGCTGGCGTAGAAGCTGGCCGCGGCCTGTGGGAGTTCCGTCTGGCAGATGGTGAAGAATACACCGTTGGTCAGAACATTAGCGTTGAACTGTTTGCTGACGTTAAAAAAGTTGACGTAACCGGTACCTCTAAAGGTAAAGGTTTCGCTGGTACCGTTAAGCGCTGGAACTTCCGTACCCAGGACGCTACTCACGGTAACTCCTTGTCTCACCGCGTTCCGGGTTCTATCGGTCAGAACCAGACTCCGGGCAAAGTGTTCAAAGGCAAGAAAATGGCAGGTCAGCTGGGCAACGAACGTGTAACCGTTCAGAGCCTGGACGTAGTACGTGTTGACGCTGAGCGCAACCTGCTGCTGGTTAAAGGTGGTGTTCCGGGTGCGACCGGTTGCGACCTGATCGTTAAACCAGCTGTGAAGGCGTAAGGGGATAGCAATGGAATTAGTATTGAAAGACGCGCAGAGCGCGCTGACTGTTTCCGAAACTACCTTCGGTCGTGATTTCAACGAAGCGCTGGTTCACCAGGTTGTTGTTGCTTATGCAGCTGGTGCTCGTCAGGGTACTCGTGCTCAGAAGACTCGTGCTGAAGTAACTGGTTCAGGCAAAAAGCCGTGGCGCCAGAAAGGTACCGGCCGTGCGCGTTCAGGTTCTATCAAGAGCCCGATCTGGCGTTCAGGTGGCGTGACCTTCGCTGCTCGTCCACAGGACCACAGTCAAAAAGTTAACAAAAAGATGTACCGCGGCGCGCTGAAAAGCATTCTGTCCGAACTGGTACGTCAGGATCGTCTGATCGTTGTCGAATCATTCTCTGTAGAAGCGCCTAAAACTAAGCTGCTGGCACAGAAACTGAAAGACATGGCTCTGGAAGATGTGCTGATCATCACCGGTGAGCTGGACGAAAACCTGTTCCTGGCTGCGCGCAACCTGCACAAGGTTGACGTACGCGATGCAACTGGTATCGACCCGGTTAGCCTGATCGCCTTCGACAAAGTCGTAATGACTGCTGATGCTGTTAAGCAAGTTGAGGAGATGCTGGCATGATTCGTGAAGAACGTCTGCTGAAAGTGCTGCGCGCACCGCACGTTTCTGAAAAAGCGTCTACTGCGATGGAAAAAACTAACACCATCGTTCTCAAAGTTGCTAAAGACGCGACCAAAGCAGAAATCAAAGCTGCTGTGCAGAAACTGTTTGAAGTCGAAGTCGAAGTCGTTAACACCCTGGTAGTTAAAGGGAAAGTTAAACGTCACGGACAGCGTATCGGTCGTCGTAGCGACTGGAAAAAAGCTTACGTCACCCTGAAGGAAGGCCAGAATCTGGACTTCGTCGGCGGCGCTGAGTAAGTCGGAGGAGTAATACAATGGCAGTTGTTAAATGTAAACCGACATCTCCGGGTCGTCGCCACGTTGTTAAAGTGGTCAACCCAGAGCTGCACAAGGGCAAACCTTTTGCTCCGCTGGTTGAAAAAAACAGCAAATCCGGTGGTCGTAACAACAATGGCCGCATCACCACTCGTCACATCGGTGGTGGTCACAAGCAGGCTTATCGTATTGTTGACTTCAAACGCAACAAAGACGGTATCCCGGCAGTTGTTGAACGTCTTGAGTACGATCCGAACCGCTCCGCGAACATCGCGCTGGTTCTGTACAAAGACGGTGAACGCCGTTACATCCTGGCCCCTAAAGGCCTGAAAGCTGGCGACCAGATTCAGTCTGGCGTTGATGCTGCAATCAAAGCAGGTAACACCCTGCCGATGCGCAATATCCCGGTTGGTTCTACCGTTCATAACGTAGAAATGAAACCAGGTAAAGGCGGTCAGCTGGCACGTTCCGCTGGTACTTACGTTCAGATCGTTGCTCGTGATGGTGCTTATGTCACCCTGCGTCTGCGTTCTGGTGAAATGCGTAAAGTCGAAGCAGACTGCCGTGCAACTCTGGGCGAAGTTGGCAATGCTGAGCATATGCTGCGCGTTCTGGGTAAAGCAGGTGCTGCACGCTGGCGTGGTGTTCGTCCTACCGTTCGCGGTACTGCGATGAACCCAGTCGACCACCCACATGGTGGTGGTGAAGGTCGTAACTTTGGTAAGCACCCGGTAACTCCGTGGGGCGTTCAGACCAAAGGTAAGAAGACCCGCAGCAACAAGCGTACTGATAAATTCATCGTACGTCGCCGTAGCAAATAATTTTAGAGGATAAGCCATGCCACGTTCTCTCAAGAAAGGTCCTTTTATTGACCTGCACTTGCTGAAGAAGGTAGAGAAAGCGGTGGAAAGCGGAGACAAGAAGCCCCTGCGCACTTGGTCCCGTCGTTCAACGATCTTTCCTAACATGATCGGTTTGACCATCGCTGTCCATAATGGTCGTCAGCACGTTCCGGTATTTGTTTCCGACGAAATGGTCGGTCACAAACTGGGTGAATTCGCACCGACTCGTACTTATCGCGGCCACGCTGCTGATAAAAAAGCGAAGAAGAAATAAGGTAGGAGGAAGAGATGGAAACTTTAGCTCAACATCGCCATGCTCGTTCTTCTGCTCAGAAGGTTCGCCTTGTTGCAGACCTGATTCGCGGTAAGAAAGTGTCGCAGGCTCTGGATATTCTGACCTACACCAATAAGAAAGCGGCTGTACTGGTTAAGAAAGTCCTGGAATCTGCCATTGCTAACGCTGAACACAACGATGGCGCTGACATTGACGATCTGAAAGTTACGAAAATTTTCGTAGACGAAGGCCCGAGCATGAAGCGCATTATGCCGCGTGCAAAAGGTCGTGCAGATCGCATCCTGAAGCGCACCAGCCACATTACTGTGGTTGTGTCCGATCGCTGAGACTCTGGAGACTAGCAATGGGTCAGAAAGTACATCCTAATGGTATTCGCCTGGGTATTGTAAAACCATGGAACTCAACCTGGTTTGCGAACACCAAAGAATTCGCTGACAACCTGGACAGCGATTTTAAAGTACGTCAGTACCTGACTAAGGAACTGGCTAAAGCGTCTGTATCTCGTATCGTTATCGAGCGTCCGGCTAAGAGCATCCGTGTGACCATTCACACCGCTCGCCCGGGTATCGTTATCGGTAAGAAAGGCGAAGACGTAGAAAAACTGCGCAAAGTCGTAGCCGATATTGCTGGCGTTCCTGCTCAGATCAATATCGCCGAAGTGCGTAAGCCTGAACTGGACGCAAAATTGGTTGCTGACAGCATCACTTCTCAGCTGGAACGTCGTGTTATGTTCCGTCGTGCTATGAAGCGTGCTGTACAGAACGCAATGCGTCTGGGCGCTAAAGGTATCAAAGTTGAAGTTAGCGGCCGTCTGGGCGGCGCGGAAATCGCACGTACTGAATGGTACCGCGAAGGTCGCGTACCTCTGCACACTCTGCGTGCTGACATCGACTACAACACCTCTGAAGCGCACACCACTTACGGTGTAATCGGCGTTAAAGTGTGGATCTTCAAAGGCGAGATCCTGGGTGGTATGGCTGCTGTTGAACAACCGGAAAAACCGGCTGCGCAACCTAAAAAGCAGCAGCGTAAAGGCCGTAAATAAGGAGCGTCGCTGATGTTACAACCAAAGCGTACAAAATTCCGTAAAATGCACAAAGGCCGTAACCGCGGTCTGGCTGCTGGCGCGGATGTTAGCTTCGGCAGCTTCGGTCTGAAAGCTGTTGGCCGTGGTCGTCTGACTGCCCGTCAGATCGAAGCAGCACGTCGTGCTATGACCCGTGCAGTTAAGCGTCAAGGTAAGATCTGGATCCGTGTATTCCCGGACAAACCGATCACTGAAAAGCCGCTGGCAGTGCGTATGGGTAAAGGTAAAGGTAACGTGGAGTATTGGGTTGCCTTGATTCAGCCGGGTAAAGTCCTGTATGAAATGGACGGCGTACCGGAAGAGCTGGCCCGTGAAGCATTCAAGCTGGCAGCAGCGAAACTGCCGATTAAAACCACCTTTGTAACTAAGACGGTGATGTAATGAAAGCAAAAGAGCTGCGTGAGAAGAGTGTTGAAGAGCTGAACACCGAGCTGCTGAATCTGCTGCGTGAGCAGTTCAACCTGCGTATGCAGGCTGCAAGTGGCCAGCTGCAACAGTCTCACCTGTTGAAGCAAGTGCGTCGTGACGTCGCACGCGTTAAGACTTTACTGACTGAGAAGGCGGGTGCGTAATGACCGATAAAATCCGTACTCTGCAAGGTCGCGTTGTTAGCGATAAAATGGAGAAATCCATCGTTGTTGCTATCGAACGTTTTGTGAAACACCCGATCTACGGTAAATTCATTAAGCGTACGACCAAACTGCACGTACATGACGAGAACAACGAATGCGGTACTGGTGACGTGGTTGAAATCCGCGAATGCCGTCCGCTGTCCAAGACTAAGTCCTGGACGCTGGTTCGCGTTGTAGAGAAAGCCGTTCTGTAATACAGTAGGCATTCTCAACGAATAAACGGCTCAGCGATGAGCCGTTTATTTTTTCTACCCATATCGTTGAAGCGGTGTTATAATGCCGCGCCCCCGATATGGGGCTTTTTTAACGACCTGATTTTCGGGTCTCAGTAGTAGTTGACATTAGCGGAGCACTAAAATGATCCAAGAACAGACTATGCTGAACGTCGCCGACAACTCCGGTGCACGTCGCGTAATGTGTATCAAGGTTCTGGGTGGCTCGCACCGTCGCTACGCAGGCGTCGGCGATATCATCAAGATCACCATCAAGGAAGCAATTCCGCGTGGTAAGGTCAAAAAAGGTGATGTGCTGAAGGCGGTAGTGGTGCGCACCAAGAAGGGTGTTCGTCGCCCGGACGGTTCTGTCATTCGCTTCGATGGTAATGCATGCGTTATTTTAAACAATAACAGCGAGCAACCTATCGGTACGCGTATTTTTGGGCCGGTAACTCGTGAACTTCGTAACGAGAAGTTCATGAAAATTATCTCTCTGGCACCAGAAGTACTCTAAGGAGCGAATCATGGCAGCGAAGATCCGTCGTGATGACGAAGTTATCGTGTTAACCGGTAAAGATAAAGGTAAACGCGGTAAAGTTAAGAATGTCCTGTCTTCCGGCAAGGTCATTGTTGAAGGTATCAACCTGGTTAAGAAACATCAGAAGCCGGTTCCGGCCCTGAACCAACCAGGCGGCATCGTAGAGAAAGAAGCAGCTATTCAGATCTCTAACCTTGCTATCTTCAACGCGGCAACCGGCAAGGCTGACCGTGTAGGCTTTAGATTCGAAGACGGCAAAAAAGTCCGTTTCTTCAAATCTAACAGCGAAACTATCAAGTAATTTGGAGTAGTACGATGGCGAAACTGCATGATTACTACAAAGACGAAGTAGTCGCTAAACTCATGACTGAGTTTAACTACAATTCTGTCATGCAAGTCCCTCGGGTCGAGAAGATCACCCTGAACATGGGTGTTGGTGAAGCGATCGCTGACAAGAAACTGCTGGATAACGCAGCAGCTGACCTGACAGCAATCTCCGGTCAAAAACCGCTGATCACCAAAGCACGCAAATCAGTTGCAGGCTTCAAAATCCGTCAGGGCTATCCGATCGGCTGTAAAGTAACTCTGCGTGGCGAACGCATGTGGGAGTTCTTTGAGCGCCTGATCACTATTGCTGTTCCACGTATCCGTGACTTCCGTGGCTTGTCCGCTAAGTCTTTCGACGGTCGTGGTAACTACAGCATGGGTGTCCGTGAGCAGATCATCTTCCCAGAAATCGACTACGATAAAGTCGACCGCGTGCGTGGTTTGGATATTACCATTACCACTACTGCGAAATCTGATGAAGAAGGCCGTGCTCTGCTGGCTGCCTTTGACTTCCCGTTCCGCAAGTAAGGTAGGGTTACTGAATGGCTAAGCAATCAATGAAAGCACGCGAAGTAAAGCGCGTAGCTTTAGCTGATAAGTACTTCGCAAAACGCGCTGAACTGAAAGCTATTATCTCTGATGTGAACGCGACCGACGAAGATCGTTGGAACGCAGTTCTCAAGCTGCAGTCTCTGCCGCGTGATTCCAGCCCGTCCCGTCAGCGTAACCGCTGCCGTCAAACAGGTCGTCCGCATGGCTATGTGGGCAAGTTCGGGTTGAGCCGTATCAAACTGCGTGAAGCCGCCATGCGCGGTGAAGTACCAGGCTTGAAAAAGGCTAGCTGGTAATTACCAATTGAATCACGGGAGTAAAGACAGATGAGCATGCAAGATCCGATCGCGGATATGCTGACCCGTATCCGTAACGGTCAGGCCGCGAATAAAGCTGCGGTCACCATGCCTTCCTCCAAGCTGAAAGTGGCAATTGCCAACGTGCTGAAGGAAGAAGGTTTTATTGAAGATTTTAAAGTTGAAGGCGACACCAAGCCGGAACTGGAACTTACTCTCAAGTATTTCCAGGGTAAAGCTGTTGTAGAAAGCATTCAGCGTGTCAGTCGCCCAGGTCTGCGCATTTATAAGCGTAAAGACGAGCTGCCGAAAGTTATGGCTGGCATGGGTATCGCAGTTGTTTCTACCTCTAAAGGTGTTATGACTGATCGTGCAGCGCGCCAGGCTGGTCTTGGTGGCGAAATTATCTGCTACGTAGCCTAATCGGAGGAAAAAATGTCTCGTGTTGCTAAAGCACCGGTCGTTATTCCTGCCGGCGTTGATGTAAAAATCAACGGTCAGGTTATTACGATCAAAGGTAAAAACGGCGAGCTGACTCGTACTCTCAACGATGCTGTTGCAGTAAATCATGCAGATAATGCACTGACCTTCGGTCCGCGTGATGGTTACGCAGATGGATGGGCTCAGGCTGGTACCGCGCGTGCCCTGCTGAATGCAATGGTTGTCGGTGTTACCGAAGGCTTCACTAAGAAGCTTCAGCTGGTTGGTGTAGGTTATCGTGCAGCGGTTAAAGGGAATGTAGTAAACCTGGCTTTAGGTTTCTCTCACCCAGTTGACCATCAGCTGCCTGCGGGAATCACTGCAGAATGTCCGTCTCAGACTGAAATCGTGCTGAAAGGCGCTGATAAACAGCTGATCGGTCAGGTTGCAGCAGATCTGCGCGCCTACCGTCGTCCTGAGCCTTATAAAGGCAAGGGTGTTCGTTACGCCGACGAAGTCGTGCGTACCAAAGAGGCTAAGAAGAAGTAAGGTAACACTATGGATAAGAAATCTGCTCGTATCCGTCGTGCGACCCGCGCACGCCGCAAGCTCCAGGAGCTGGGTGCAACTCGCCTGGTGGTACATCGTACCCCGCGTCATATTTACGCACAGGTAATTGCACCGAACGGTTCTGAAGTTCTGGTAGCTGCTTCTACTGTAGAAAAAGCTATCGCTGAACAATTGAAGTACACCGGTAACAAAGACGCTGCTGCAGCTGTAGGTAAAGCTGTTGCTGAACGCGCTCTGGAAAAAGGCATCAAAGATGTTTCTTTTGACCGTTCCGGGTTCCAATATCATGGTCGTGTCCAGGCACTGGCAGATGCTGCCCGTGAAGCTGGCCTTCAGTTCTAAGGTAGAGGTGTAAGATGGCTCACATCGAAAAACAAGCTGGCGAACTGCAGGAAAAGCTGATCGCGGTTAACCGCGTATCTAAAACCGTTAAAGGTGGTCGTATTTTCTCCTTCACAGCTCTGACTGTAGTTGGTGATGGTAACGGTCGCGTTGGTTTTGGTTACGGTAAAGCGCGTGAAGTTCCAGCAGCGATCCAGAAAGCGATGGAAAAAGCCCGTCGCAATATGATTAACGTCGCGCTGAACCACGGCACCCTGCAGCACCCGGTTAAGGGTACTCACACGGGTTCTCGTGTATTCATGCAGCCGGCTTCCGAAGGTACCGGTATCATCGCCGGTGGTGCAATGCGCGCCGTTCTGGAAGTCGCTGGAGTTCGTAACGTTCTGGCTAAAGCGTATGGTTCCACTAACCCGATTAACGTGGTTCGTGCAACTATCGATGGCCTGGAAAATATGAAATCTCCGGAAATGGTCGCTGCCAAGCGTGGTAAATCCGTTGAAGAAATTCTGGGGAAATAAACCATGGCAAAGACTATTAAAATTACTCAAACCCGCAGTGCAATCGGTCGTCTGCCGAAACACAAGGCAACGCTGCTTGGCCTGGGTCTGCGTCGTATTGGTCACACCGTAGAACGCGAGGATACTCCTGCTGTTCGTGGTATGGTCAACGCGGTTTCCTTCATGGTTAAAGTTGAGGAGTAAGAGATGCGTTTAAATACTCTGTCTCCGGCCGAAGGCTCTAAAAAAGCGGCTCGCCGCCTGGGTCGTGGTATCGGTTCTGGCCTCGGTAAAACCGGTGGTCGTGGTCACAAAGGTCAGAAGTCTCGTTCTGGCGGTGGCGTACGTCGCGGTTTCGAGGGTGGTCAGATGCCTCTGTACCGTCGTCTGCCGAAATTCGGCTTCACTTCACGTAAAGCAGCGATTACAGCCGAAGTTCGTCTGTCTGACCTGGCTAAAGTTGAAGGCGGTGTTGTAGACCTGAACACGCTGAAAGCAGCTAACATTATCGGTATCCAGATCGAGTTCGCGAAAGTGATCCTGGCTGGTGAAGTCACTACTCCGGTAACTGTTCGTGGCCTGCGTGTTACTAAAGGCGCTCGTGCTGCTATCGAAGCTGCTGGCGGTAAAATCGAGGAATAAGTAGCAGATGGCTAAACAACCGGGATTAGATTTTCAAAGTGCCAAAGGTGGCTTAGGCGAGCTGAAACGCAGACTGCTGTTTGTAATCGGCGCGCTGATTGTGTTCCGTATTGGCTCTTTCATTCCGATCCCTGGTATTGATGCCGCTGTACTTGCCAAACTGCTTGAGCAACAGCGAGGCACCATCATTGAAATGTTTAACATGTTCTCTGGTGGTGCTCTCAGCCGTGCTTCTATCTTTGCTCTGGGGATCATGCCGTATATTTCGGCGTCGATCATTATCCAGCTGCTGACGGTGGTTCATCCAACGCTGGCAGAAATTAAGAAAGAAGGGGAGTCTGGTCGTCGTAAGATCAGCCAGTACACCCGCTACGGTACTCTGGTGCTGGCAATATTCCAGTCGATCGGTATTGCTACCGGTCTGCCGAATATGCCTGGTATGCAGGGCCTGGTGATGAACCCAGGCTTTGCATTCTATTTCACCGCTGTTGTAAGTCTGGTTACAGGGACGATGTTCCTGATGTGGTTGGGCGAACAGATTACTGAACGTGGTATCGGCAACGGTATCTCAATCATTATCTTCGCCGGTATTGTCGCGGGACTCCCGCCAGCCATTGCCCATACTATCGAGCAAGCGCGTCAAGGCGACCTGCACTTCCTCGTGTTGCTGTTGGTTGCAGTATTAGTATTCGCAGTGACGTTCTTTGTTGTATTTGTTGAGCGTGGTCAACGCCGTATTGTGGTAAACTACGCGAAACGTCAGCAAGGTCGTCGTGTCTATGCTGCACAGAGCACACATTTACCGCTGAAAGTGAATATGGCGGGGGTAATCCCGGCAATCTTCGCTTCCAGTATTATTCTGTTCCCGGCGACCATCGCGTCATGGTTCGGGGGCGGGACTGGTTGGAACTGGCTGACAACAATTTCGCTGTATTTGCAGCCTGGGCAACCGCTTTATGTGTTACTCTATGCGTCTGCAATCATATTCTTCTGTTTCTTCTACACGGCGTTGGTTTTCAACCCGCGTGAAACAGCAGATAACCTGAAGAAGTCCGGTGCATTTGTACCAGGAATTCGTCCGGGAGAGCAAACGGCGAAGTATATCGATAAAGTAATGACCCGCCTGACTTTGGTTGGTGCGCTCTACATTACCTTTATCTGCCTGATCCCGGAGTTCATGCGTGATGCAATGAAAGTACCGTTCTACTTCGGTGGGACCTCACTGCTTATCGTTGTTGTCGTGATTATGGACTTTATGGCTCAAGTGCAAACTCTGATGATGTCAAGTCAGTACGAGTCTGCATTGAAGAAGGCGAATCTGAAAGGCTACGGCCGTTAACAGTCGCCCGAGAAGTTACGGAGAGTAAAAATGAAAGTTCGTGCTTCCGTCAAGAAATTATGCCGTAACTGCAAAATCGTTAAGCGTGATGGTGTCATCCGTGTGATTTGCAGTGCCGAGCCGAAGCATAAACAGCGCCAAGGCTGATTTATTCGCATATTTTTCTTGCAAAGTTGGGTTGAGCTGGCTAGATTAGCCAGCCAATCTTTTGTATGTCTGTGCGTTTCCATTTGAGTATCCTGAAAACGGGCTTTTCAGCATGGTGCGTACATATTAAATAGTAGGAGTGCATAGTGGCCCGTATAGCAGGCATTAACATTCCTGATCAGAAACATGCTGTGATCGCATTAACTTCGATCTACGGCGTCGGCAAGACCCGTTCTAAAGCCATTCTGGCTGCCGCGGGTATCGCTGAAGATGTTAAGATCAGTGAGCTGTCTGAAGAACAAATCGACACGCTGCGTGACGAAGTTGCCAAATTTGTCGTTGAAGGTGATCTGCGCCGTGAAGTTAGCATGAGCATCAAGCGCCTTATGGATCTTGGTTGCTATCGCGGTTTGCGTCATCGTCGTGGTCTCCCGGTTCGCGGTCAGCGTACCAAGACCAACGCACGTACCCGTAAGGGTCCGCGCAAACCGATCAAGAAATAATCGGGGTGATTGAATAATGGCAAAGGCACCAATTCGTGCACGTAAACGTGTAAGAAAACAAGTCTCTGACGGCGTGGCTCATATCCATGCTTCTTTTAACAACACCATCGTTACCATTACTGATCGTCAGGGTAACGCACTGGGTTGGGCAACAGCCGGTGGTTCCGGTTTCCGTGGTTCTCGCAAATCCACTCCGTTTGCAGCTCAGGTTGCAGCAGAGCGTTGCGCTGAAGCCGTAAAAGAATACGGTATCAAGAATCTGGAAGTTATGGTCAAAGGACCGGGTCCAGGTCGCGAATCTACTGTTCGTGCTCTGAACGCCGCTGGTTTCCGCATCACTAATATTACTGATGTGACTCCGATCCCTCATAACGGTTGTCGTCCGCCGAAAAAACGTCGCGTATAACGCTGTCGTTTCTAGGATTGTTGGAGAAAGAAAATGGCAAGATATTTGGGTCCTAAGCTCAAGCTGAGCCGTCGTGAGGGCACTGACTTATTCCTTAAGTCTGGCGTTCGCGCGATCGATACCAAGTGTAAAATTGAACAAGCTCCTGGCCAGCACGGTGCGCGTAAACCGCGTCTGTCTGACTATGGTGTGCAGTTGCGTGAAAAGCAAAAAGTTCGCCGTATCTACGGTGTGCTGGAGCGTCAGTTCCGTAACTACTACAAAGAAGCAGCACGTCTGAAAGGCAACACCGGTGAAAACCTGTTGGGTCTGCTGGAAGGTCGTCTGGACAACGTTGTATACCGTATGGGCTTCGGTGCCACTCGTGCAGAAGCACGTCAGCTGGTCAGCCATAAAGCAATTATGGTAAACGGTCGTGTTGTTAACATCGCTTCTTATCAGGTTAGTCCGAATGACGTTGTTAGCATTCGTGAGAAAGCGAAGAAGCAGTCTCGCGTGAAAGCCGCTCTGGAGCTGGCTGAGCAGCGTGAAAAGCCAACCTGGCTGGAAGTTGATGCTGGCAAGATGGAAGGTACGTTCAAGCGTAAGCCGGAGCGTTCTGATCTGTCTGCGGACATTAACGAACACCTGATCGTCGAGCTTTACTCCAAGTAAAGCTTAGTACCAAAGAGAGGACACAATGCAGGGTTCTGTGACAGAGTTTCTAAAACCGCGCCTGGTAGATATCGAGCAAGTGAGTTCGACGCACGCCAAGGTGACCCTTGAGCCTTTAGAGCGTGGCTTTGGCCATACTTTGGGTAACGCACTGCGCCGTATTCTGCTCTCATCGATGCCGGGTTGCGCGGTGACCGAGGTTGAGATTGATGGTGTACTACATGAGTACAGCACCAAAGAAGGCGTTCAGGAAGATATCCTGGAAATCCTGCTCAACCTGAAAGGGCTGGCGGTGAGAGTTCAGGGTAAAGATGACGTTATTCTTACCTTGAATAAATCTGGCATTGGCCCTGTGACTGCAGCCGACATTACCCATGATGGTGATGTCGAAATCGTCAAGCCACAGCACGTGATCTGCCACCTGACCGATGAGAATGCATCTATTAGCATGCGTATCAAAGTTCAGCGCGGTCGTGGTTATGTGCCGGCTTCTACCCGAATTCATTCGGAAGAAGATGAGCGCCCAATCGGCCGTCTGCTGGTCGACGCATGCTACAGCCCTGTAGAGCGTATTGCCTACAATGTTGAAGCAGCGCGTGTAGAACAGCGTACCGACCTGGACAAGCTGGTCATCGAAATGGAAACCAACGGCACAATCGATCCTGAAGAGGCGATTCGTCGTGCGGCAACCATTCTGGCTGAACAACTGGAAGCTTTCGTTGATTTACGTGATGTACGTCAGCCGGAAGTTAAAGAAGAGAAACCAGAATTCGATCCGATCCTGCTGCGCCCTGTTGACGATCTGGAATTGACTGTCCGCTCTGCTAACTGCCTCAAAGCAGAAGCTATCCACTATATCGGTGATCTGGTACAGCGTACTGAGGTTGAGCTTCTTAAGACGCCTAACCTTGGTAAAAAATCTCTTACCGAGATTAAAGACGTGCTGGCTTCCCGTGGACTGTCTCTGGGCATGCGCCTGGAAAACTGGCCACCGGCAAGCATCGCTGACGAGTAACCGGATCACAGGTTAAGGTTTTACTGAGAAGGATAAGGTCATGCGCCATCGTAAGAGTGGTCGTCAACTGAACCGCAACAGCAGCCATCGCCAGGCTATGTTCCGCAATATGGCAGGTTCACTGGTTCGTCATGAAATCATCAAGACGACTCTGCCGAAAGCGAAAGAGCTGCGTCGCGTAGTTGAGCCGCTGATTACTCTTGCCAAGACTGATAGCGTAGCTAATCGTCGTCTGGCATTCGCCCGTACTCGTGATAACGAGATCGTGGCAAAACTGTTTAACGAACTGGGCCCGCGTTTTGCGAGCCGCGCCGGTGGTTACACTCGCATTCTGAAGTGTGGTTTCCGTGCAGGCGACAACGCGCCGATGGCATACATCGAGCTGGTTGATCGTTCAGAGAAAACAGAAGCTGCTGCAGAGTAATCTGTAGTAACGTAAAAAAACCCGCCTCGGCGGGTTTTTTTATATCCGTCATATCCCCACTTATCTACAATATCTGTACTCTTTTTGTTCATCCCCTGGAGTGTTGTATGTGGTTACTTGACCAGTGGGCAGAGCGCCATATTATTGATGCACAGTCTAATGGCGAGTTTGATGATTTACCGGGAACGGGCGAACCGCTGACTCTTGACGATGACTCCCATGTCCCGCCTGAACTCCGAGCCGGATACCGTTTATTAAAAAATGCAGGTTGCCTTCCTCCTGAGCTCGAGCAACGCAGAGAGGCAATACAGCTGCTTGAAATACTCGCGGGGATCCGCAAAGATGATCCCAGTTATCCGGAGGTGAGCCGAAGACTGTCGCTACTGGAACTTAAACTTCGGCAGGCTGGACTCAGCACCGAGTTTTTGCGCGGTGACTACGCAGATAAGTTGCTAAAAAAGATCAACGACGAATAGCGGAGAGAGCATGTACCGAATTGGTGAAATAGCGAAACTGGCTGACGTGACGCCGGATACTATCCGCTACTATGAAAAGCAGCAGATGATGGAGCATGAAGTGCGTACTGAAGGCGGATTTCGCCTCTATACAGAAAGCGATCTTCAGCGCTTGAAGTTTATTCGTTATGCCCGGCAGCTTGGTTTCACTTTGGAGTCGATCCGCGAATTGCTTTCGATCCGTGTTGATCCCGAACACCATACCTGTCAGGAATCAAAAGGGATCGTCCAGGAAAGACTGCAAGAAGTCGAAGCCCGTATTGCTGAACTTCAGACGATGCAGCGGTCTCTGCAGCGATTGAATGATGCATGCTGCGGCAAGGCACACAGCAGCGTGTACTGCTCTATTCTTGAAGCTCTTGAGCAAGGCGCCAGTGGAACAACATCAGGCTGTTGATTTCTTGAACTGCCAGGTCTACACTCGCGGCGTAAATTCCTACAAATTGGAGATATTATGAGTCGTTATCAGCACACCAAAGGGCAGATAAAGGACAACGCCATTGAGGCGCTTCTGCATGACCCACTGTTCAGACAGCGCGTTGAGAAAAATAAGAAAGGGAAAGGAAGTTATCTACGTAAAGGAAAACATGGCAATCGGGGTAACTGGGAGGCCAGTGGCAAGAAAGTAATTAACTTTTTTACCACTGGCCTTCTTGTTTCAGTGAGTGCTTAAGAGCGATTATTCTGTTCTTTCAGCAGGTCACGAATTTCACTTAGCAATACTTCTTCTTTCGATGGAGCTGGCGGTGCTGCCGGCTCTTCCGCTTTTTTACGGTTCAGTTTGTTGATCAGTTTGATTGCCATAAAGATAGCAAACGCAACAATAATGAAATCGAATACATTTTGAATAAATACACCGTAATGCATGACCACGGCAGGGATGTCTCCCTGTGCATCACGTAGCGTTAAAGCAAACTGTTTAAAATCAATTCCACCAATTAACAGCCCCAGCGGCGGCATAATGATATCGGCAACCAGTGATGAAACAATCTTACCGAATGCCGCGCCAATAATGACACCCACTGCCAAATCGACAACATTCCCGCGCATCGCGAATTCGCGAAACTCTTTAATAATGCTCATTTTATTCTCCCTATGCAGCTGACGTTTATAAGTTTAACAAATGTTTAGGCAATTTCCATTTATGTATTGCCGAAAGGAAAATTTATTAGACCATGAAAAATAAAGGGAAATAAAAAGGGCGCTGTATTAGCGCCCAAATTATTACAGGAAAAAAGGACTTGGTTGGAATAGTCGCTCGACGTCGGTAATAAACTTTTTATCTGTCAGGAACATAATTACGTGATCGCCCTGCTCAATGCGCAGGTTATCGTTGGCAATCATGACATCGTTACCACGTACAACGGCGCCAATAATGGTTCCGGGCGGAAGTTTAATTTCATCAATTGAACGCCCTACAACTCTCGACGTCGTTTCATCCCCGTGTGCGACGGCTTCAATGGCTTCCGCGACGCCACGGCGAAGTGAAGAAACGCCAACAATATCAGCTTTACGCACGTGGCTCAGCAGCGCGGAGATGGTCGCCTGCTGCGGTGAAATCGCAATATCGATCACGCTGCCTTGCACCAGATCGACGTATGCTCTGCGCTGGATCAACACCATTACTTTCTTGGCGCCCATCCGTTTGGCAAGCATCGCCGACATGATATTTGCTTCGTCATCATTGGTCACTGCGATGAACAGATCGACCTGATCGATATGTTCTTCGGCCAGTAACTCTTGATCCGAAGCATCACCAAAAAAGACGATCGTATTTTGTAGTTTCTCTGCAAGTTCGGATGCGCGCTGTTGATTACGTTCGATCAGTTTAACGCTGTAATCTTTTTCCAGACGACGTGCCAGACCCGCACCGATATTACCGCCGCCTACTAACATAATGCGTTTGTACGGCTTTTCCAGACGCTGCAGTTCACTCATTACGGCGCGTATATGCTGTGATGCCGCAATAAAGAAGACTTCATCACCCGCTTCAACGATCGTAGAACCTTGCGGACGGATCGGTCGGTCATGACGGAAAATCGCCGCAACGCGGGTATCGATGTGCGGCATATGCTCACGCATTGTTGACAGCGCATTACCGATAAGCGGCCCGCCGTAATAGGCTTTTACTACTGCCAGACTGACTTTACCTTCGGCAAAATTCACCACCTGTAATGCGCCCGGATATTCAATCAGGCGATAAATGCTATCAATAACCAGTTGCTCAGGCGCAATCAGGTGATCGATTGGCACCGCATCGGATTGGAACAGCTTGTCGGCATCGCGAACGTAATCTGGTGAACGAATACGGGCGATGCGATTAGGCGTATTAAACAGTGAATAAGCTACCTGGCAGGCAACCATATTTGTTTCATCTGAGCTGGTTACGGCAACCAGCATATCGGCATCGTCGGCACCGGCTTCACGCAATACGCGGGGATGCGAACCATGCCCTTGCACGACACGGAGATCAAACTTGTCCTGCAGGCTGCGCAGGCGTTCACCATTGGTATCGACTACCGTGATATCGTTGTTCTCTCCGACCAGGTTTTCAGCCAGCGTACCGCCAACTTGCCCTGCGCCCAGAATGATAATTTTCATCAGTCGCGACCCGTTATCTCATCACTTTTTGATTAGCTTAGCGTAAAAGAAGCCATCGCCATCTTCCGCACCCGGTAAATTCTGACGTCCGGGTTTTTCCGGCGTACCGGTTTCGCTTAATACCGCATCCGGTGTGCGTGCCAGGAAGGCGGCAATTTGCTGCTGGTTCTCTTCTGGCAGGATAGAACACGTTGCATACACCAGCGTGCCGCCAGATTTAAGATGTGACCAGGTAGCATTCAGGATCTCAGCCTGTAATTGGGCAAGTTCGGCAATATCCCGGTCGCGGCGCAGCCATTTGATATCCGGATGGCGACGGATCACCCCGGTTGCAGAACATGGGGCGTCCAGCAAAATACGGTCAAACTGTTGTTCACCGCACCACTGCTTTGGATAGCGTCCATCCCCCTGTTTTACGGTTGCCTTCATGCCCAGACGTTTCAGATTGTCGTAAACGCGCGATAAGCGTTTTTCATCCACATCGACGGCCATGACGTTAGCTTGCGGAGCAACTTCCAGAATGTGAGTGGTTTTACCGCCCGGCGCACAGCACAGGTCGAGGATCTGCTCACCGTCCTCCGGCAACAGATAATTTACGCATCCTTGAGCGGAAGCATCCTGAACGGTGACCCAACCTTCGTCAAAACCAGGGAGGGCGTGAACTGGAGCCGGTGTTTCCAGACGCACTGCATCCGGGTAGTCTGGATGCGGAAAACCTGTTAATCCCGCTTCGGTAAGCAGGTCTAGCCAGGCGTCGCGAGTATGGTGATTACGATTGACTCGTAGCCACATCGGCGGTCGCTGGTTATTGGCTTCAAGAATGGCTTCCCATTTCTGCGGATACGCACTCTTAATACGTTTCACCAGCCAGGAGGGGTGTAAGAAGCGCAAATCGCTTTGCGCAAACTCGGCTAGCAGTTCATCCTGACGGCGTTGAAACTGGCGCAGTACGCCGTTGATCAGCCCTTTCAGCTGTGGACGCTTAATAACGACCGCGCCTTCTACGGTCTCAGCTAACGCAGCGTGTGCTGGAATACGAGTATGCAACAGTTGGTAGAAGCCCACCATGATCAGGTAGTGAACGGTGCGCTGTTTGCCCGTCATTGGACGTTCCATCAGTTGCTGGATCATCCACTCCAGTTGAGAGAGTGTACGTAATACGCCGAAGCACAGTTCCTGTAACAGCGCTTTGTCTTTATCGGCAACTTTTTGCTGCATGGCGGGCAGCACGTTACTTAGTGATTGTCCTTTCTCGACAACCTGTTCGACGGCCTGGGCCGCCATACTGCGTAAATTAAGATGTTTTTTCATAAGCGCAAAAATAAAAATGCCCGGAGACACCGGGCTTAAAGAGATGAACCGTCAGGCCAGACGGTTTCCGGGCACGAACCACTCCCGGCGTGAATTAAGCAGATCCTGCGCGCTCATGGCTTTTTTACCGGCAGGCTGCAAAGAGATAAGATTCAGAATGCCGTCACCTGTTGCGACCTGGATACCCTGCTTTGTCGCCTCTAGAATGGTGCCTGGCTCGGCCTGGGTGTTTACAGCAATAACCGAAGCTTGCCAGACTTTCACTGGCTGACCATCGATTTCAAGCCAGCTCATTGGCCACGGGTTAAAGGCGCGGATGCAGCGTTCCAATTGAACAGCCGAAAGCGACCAGTCGATACGGGCCTCTTCTTTGCTGAGTTTTTCTGCATGCGTAACCAGTGATTCGTCTTGTACCACCGGTTTTATTGTACCGGCAGCCAGCTGTTTTAGCGTTTCAATCAGCCCCTGAGGCCCCAGGTCTGCCAGCTTGTCATATAACGAACCGCTGGTATCTTCTGCCGTAATTGGGCAGGACAGCTTCAGCAGCATATCACCGGTGTCGAGGCCAACATCCATCTGCATGATGGTAACACCGGTTTCGGCGTCGCCTGCCCACAGTGAGCGCTGGATCGGTGCTGCACCCCGCCAGCGCGGAAGCAGGGAACCGTGAACGTTGATACAACCCAGGCGCGGCATTTCCAGTACGGCTTTTGGCAGAATCAGGCCATATGCTACCACCACCATCACGTCTGCGTGTAAATCAGCAACCAACTGCTGGTTTTCCTGAGGGCGAAGAGAGACGGGTTGAAAGACCGGTATCCCTTTTTCTTCTGCCAGCACTTTTACCGGGCTGGGCATCAGCTTTTTACCGCGTCCCGCCGGGCGGTCCGGTTGGGTAAACACGCCAACGACGTTATGTCCAGAAGACAGCAGCGCGTCGAGATGACGCGCTGCAAAGTCAGGTGTACCCGCAAAAATAATACGTAGTGAGTCTGACACGTTGATCCTTGTCCTTAAGCTCGGGCGTTCAGGCGGTCGAGTTTTTCAACTTTCTGACGAATGCGTTGTTGCTTCAACGGAGACAGATAATCGATAAATAGTTTACCGACCAGGTGATCCATTTCATGTTGAATGCAGATAGCGAGCAGGCCATCGGCTTCCAGTTCAAAAGATTTGCCGTCGCGATCGAGCGCACGAATTTTTACTTTCTCTGCACGCGGTACTAACGCACGCTGTTCAGGAATAGACAGACAGCCTTCTTCAATGCCGGTTTCGCCGTCTTTTTCCAGCAGTTCTGGGTTAATGAGTACCAACTGCTCATCGCGATTTTCAGAGACATCAATAACAATGATGCGCTGATGAATATCGACCTGTGTTGCTGCCAGACCGATACCTTCTTCGGCGTACATCGTTTCGAACATATCATCAACGATACGCTGAATTTCTGCATTCACTTCTTCAACCGGTTTTGCGACTTTGCGAAGGCGCTCGTCCGGAATATGTAACACTTGCAAAACTGACATAGTTATCCAGAGTTGAGTTCAGGAGTTGAAAAGATTATTACCTCTATTCTAGACAAAACCCCCTCTGATTGACAGCATCAGTGACCAATCGCAAAGATTGCCAGGACTGCTTGTGGCAGGGGAACAGGGATGACCCAAATCGAAATTTGGCTACGTTTAGCGCAAGTGAATGAACTGTATGGTGATGAGATAGTGCGCGTTGCTCACTGGCTCAATACTCAACCGTGCATTAACAACGCGGTACTCTTGCAGGCAGGATTCTCTCCACGCCAGGCAAGACGCTTTTTAACCTTTTCAGATCTGACGCTGGAAAAAACGCTGCGCTGGCTTGAACAGCCTAACCACCATTTTGTGGTTGCCGACAGCGAGCATTATCCGCCACAGCTCCGTGCGATTGAGGATTATCCTGGGGTGCTTTTTGTTGCAGGAGCTCCCGCATGCCTCCACTCATTTCAAGTTGCCGTTGTCGGTAGTCGACAACATTCATGGTATGGCGAACGCTGGGGACGGTTGTTTTGTGAAAAGCTTGCTGCATGTGGGGTGACGATCACCAGCGGTCTGGCCCGGGGGATTGATGGCGTGGCGCACAATGCTGCGATAAACCGACAAGGCACAAGTATTGCGGTGCTGGGAAATGGACTTGAGACCATTCATCCACGACAGCATATCCGTCTTGCGGAGCGACTTATTGAGGCTGGGGGCGCACTGGTGTCTGAGTTCCCATTAGATATGCTCCCTTTGCCGCGCAATTTTCCCCGACGAAATCGCATTATCAGTGGTCTAAGTAAAGGTGTACTGGTTGTCGAAGCTGCACAGCGTAGCGGGTCGCTGGTTACTGCTCGCTGTGCAATTGAACAAGGGCGAGAGGTGTTTGCTTTACCTGGGCCGATTGGGAGCCCGGGAAGTGAAGGCCCGCATTGGCTTATTCAGCAGGGAGCCATGCTTGTGACGACACCAGAGGAAATTCTTGAAAATTTGCAATATGGGCTGCAATGGTTGCCAGATGAACCTGAAAAATCAATTTATTCGCCAGATCACGGAGAGGTGGCATTGCCATTTCCGGAGCTCCTGGCTAACGTAGGAGATGAGGTAACACCTGTTGACGTCGTCGCTGAACGTGCCGGCCAACCTGTGCCAGAGGTAGTGGCTCAACTGCTCGAACTGGAGTTAGCAGGGTGGATCGCAGCTGTACCCGGCGGCTATGTCCGATTGAGGAGGGCATGCCATGTTCGACGTACTAATGTATTTGTTTGAGACATATATCCATAACGAAGCTGAGCTGCGTGTGGATCAGGACAAACTGGAACGGGATCTTACCGACGCTGGTTTTGATCGTGAAGACATTTACAACGCGTTACTTTGGCTGGAGAAGCTTGCTGACTATCAGGATGGCCTTGCTGAACCTATGCAGCTGGCATCGGACCCTCTTTCTATACGTATTTATACTGCGGAAGAGTGCGATCGACTGGATGCAAGCTGTAGAGGATTCCTGCTATTCCTGGAGCAGATTCAGGTGCTAAACCTCGAAACGCGAGAAATGGTTATTGAGCGCGTACTCGCGCTGGATACGGCAGAGTTCGATCTGGAAGACCTGAAGTGGGTGATTCTGATGGTGCTATTCAACATTCCAGGTTGTGAAAATGCCTATCAGCAAATGGAAGAATTACTCTTTGAAGTGAATGAAGGTATGCTGCATTAATCAATCTTCATTCAGTATGAGTTGTTATGGCTAAATCAGCACTGTTCACGGTGCGTAAAAACGAGCCCTGCCCACAATGCGGGGCTGAACTGGTTATTCGTTCCGGGAAACACGGTCCATTTCTCGGTTGTTCACACTATCCAGAATGCGATTACATCCGTCCGCTGAAATCTTCCGCGGACGGACATATTGTCAAAGTTCTGGAGGGTAAGTTTTGTCCTGCATGTGGCGCTGAGCTGGTGCTGAGACAGGGACGATTTGGTATGTTTATTGGATGCAGTGACTATCCTGCGTGCGATCACACCGAGCTCATCGACAAGCCTGATGAAACAGCAATAGTCTGTCCTCAATGCCAGACTGGTCATCTTGTCCAGCGGCGTTCCCGTTATGGCAAAATCTTTTACTCCTGCGATCGCTATCCGGAGTGCCAGTTTGTCATTAACTTCAAACCGTTAGCCGGAGAATGTCCTGAGTGTCATTATCCGCTTCTCATCGAAAAGAAAACCGCGCAGGGTGTGAAGCATTTCTGTGCCAGTAAACAATGTGGAAAGCCGATTTCGGCGGAATAAAAAAGTGAATAATAGCCTGCCCACAGACGCTATCGCTGCGGCGATAGCGGTTCTGAAACAAGAAAAAGTCATCGCCTATCCAACTGAAGCTGTATTTGGTGTCGGCTGCGACCCCGATAGCGAAACGGCTGTAACCCGTTTGTTGGCGCTAAAACAACGTCCGGTCGATAAAGGGTTAATTTTAATCGCGTCAAACTTTGAACAACTTAAACCATATATCGACGATAGCATGCTCACCGATGCTCAACGTGACGCTGTTTTCGCCCGTTGGCCTGGTCCTGTTACCTTCGTTTTCCCAGCGCTTGCGACAACGCCACGCTGGTTGACCGGGCGCTTTGATTCTCTGGCTGTTCGCGTCACCGATCACCCGCTGGTGGTTGCGTTGTGCCAGGCTTATGGCAAACCGTTAGTTTCTACCAGTGCTAATTTGAGTGGCTTACCGCCTTGCAGAACGGTAGAGGAAGTTCGCGCACAGTTCGGTACAGACTTTCCCGTGGTTGAAGGGGAGACCGGGGGGCGTTTGAATCCTTCGGAGATCCGTGATGCTCTGACAGGTGAACAGTTTCGACAGGGGTAATATGAAAGAAGCCTATGCTGTTTTTGGTAATCCGATAGCGCACAGTAAATCGCCCTTTATTCATCAGCAATTTGCAGAGCAGCTGAAGATTGATCACTCCTACGGGCGTGTATTGGCACCCATCAATGATTTTGTGAATACCCTGAACGCTTTTTTTGCTGGGGGCGGGAAGGGGGCAAATGTCACCGTGCCTTTCAAAGAAGAGGCATTTGCACGTGCCGATGAACTAACGGAGCGGGCATCGCTTGCTGGAGCGGTCAACACCCTTAAACGGCTGGAGGATGGGCGTTTGCTGGGAGACAACACGGATGGTATCGGCTTGTTGAGCGATCTTGAGCGTTTATCTTTCATTCGTCCCGGATCGCGAGTTCTGCTGATTGGTGCGGGTGGTGCATCCCGTGGAGTTTTATTACCTCTTCTTTCTATGGATTGCGCGGTGACTATTGTTAACCGTACCGCTTCGCGCGCTGAAGAACTGGCACTAATCTTCTCCCATACCGGCAGCGTACAGGCGGTAGGAATGGATGAGCTTGATAATTACAGTTTTGATTTGATTATTAACGCGACATCCAGCGGAATTAGCGGTGAGATACCGGCTATTCCGACATCTCTTATTCACTCATCTGTCTATTGTTATGACATGTTTTATCAGAAAGGAGATACACCGTTCCTCTCCTGGTGTGCCGAACATGGGGCGAAACAATATGCTGATGGCCTGGGTATGCTGGTGGGGCAAGCAGCGCACGCCGTTTTACTCTGGCATGGGGTTTTGCCGCAGATTGAACCCGTCATTAAAAGCATGCAGCAGGAATTGTCGGCATGAATCAGGCGATCCAGTTTCCCGATCGAGAAGAATGGCGCACGGATGTCAGCGCCGTGGTTTTTCCGGCGATGGTTCATGGTATGCAGTTAACATGTGCCATATCTGGAGAGATGCTGGCGTCCCGCTTTGGCGGCGACACGCCTGAACAGTGGTTGGAAATCTTTCAACAGCATCGCTGGGATCTGGAAGAAGAAGCTGAAGGATTGATCCAGGACCAGCAGGAAGATGCTCAAGGTTGGGTGTGGTTACTCTGACTTAAATATTCATCTTTCCACTTAACATAGTTGTTAGCTGAATATTGTAAGCCTGCTTTCTCTTCATCGCTTAATGGACGGATTTGTTTAACCGGGCTTCCCAGGTACAGATACCCGCTTTCCAGGCGTTTGTTTTGGGGAACCAGGCTCCCAGCCCCAATCATAACGTCGTCTTCTACTACCACGCCATCCAGCAGAATCGAACCCATGCCGACTAATACGCGGTTGCCAATGATACAGCCGTGTAGCATGACTTTATGACCGACTGTTACATCCTCACCCACGATCAATGGATTACCCTGCGGATTAGACGTGGATTTATGTGTGACATGGAGAACGCTGCCGTCCTGAATGTTTGTACGGGCACCAATTTGTACATAGTTAACGTCGCCACGAATGGCAACCAGTGGCCAAATTCCGACATCATCAGCCAAACGAGCATCACCAATGACGACACTGCTGGTGTCGATCATTACGCGATTTCCGATCTGTGGGAAAAGATCCTTATAAGGACGCAGTATATCAGACATGTTTACCTCAACGAAAATAGAGCAGTAATGAAGACTTTGGTTGGATTATTGAGACTGTGCAAGTGGTTTAGCTATCAAAAATCAGCCAAATTGCGCAGGAATGTAGCGAAAGGAGTGAAAAACAAGCATTCAGAAAAAAAGATCCAAAAAATACTTGTGCTAAAAAATGGGATCCCTATAATGCGCCTCCATCGACACGGCGGATGTGAATCACTTCACGCAAACAGCCGGTTCGGTTGAAGAGAAAAACCTGAAAATGAGGGTTGACTCTGAAAGAGAAAAGCGTAATATACGCCACCTCGCGACAGAGCGCTAAAGCGCGTCGCAACTGCTCTTTAACAATTTATCAGACAATCTGTGTGGGCACTCGAAGATACGGATTCTTAACGTCGCAAGACGAAAAATGAATACCAAGTCTCAACGAGTGAACACGTAATTCATTACGAAGTTTAATTCATTGAGCATCAAACTTTTAAATTGAAGAGTTTGATCATGGCTCAGATTGAACGCTGGCGGCAGGCCTAACACATGCAAGTCGAACGGTAGCACAGAGGAGCTTGCTCCTTGGGTGACGAGTGGCGGACGGGTGAGTAATGTCTGGGAAACTGCCCGATGGAGGGGGATAACTACTGGAAACGGTAGCTAATACCGCATAACGTCGCAAGACCAAAGAGGGGGACCTTCGGGCCTCTTGCCATCGGATGTGCCCAGATGGGATTAGCTAGTAGGTGGGGTAACGGCTCACCTAGGCGACGATCCCTAGCTGGTCTGAGAGGATGACCAGCCACACTGGAACTGAGACACGGTCCAGACTCCTACGGGAGGCAGCAGTGGGGAATATTGCACAATGGGCGCAAGCCTGATGCAGCCATGCCGCGTGTATGAAGAAGGCCTTCGGGTTGTAAAGTACTTTCAGCGAGGAGGAAGGTGTTGTGGTTAATAACCGCAGCAATTGACGTTACTCGCAGAAGAAGCACCGGCTAACTCCGTGCCAGCAGCCGCGGTAATACGGAGGGTGCAAGCGTTAATCGGAATTACTGGGCGTAAAGCGCACGCAGGCGGTCTGTCAAGTCGGATGTGAAATCCCCGGGCTCAACCTGGGAACTGCATCCGAAACTGGCAGGCTAGAGTCTTGTAGAGGGGGGTAGAATTCCAGGTGTAGCGGTGAAATGCGTAGAGATCTGGAGGAATACCGGTGGCGAAGGCGGCCCCCTGGACAAAGACTGACGCTCAGGTGCGAAAGCGTGGGGAGCAAACAGGATTAGATACCCTGGTAGTCCACGCCGTAAACGATGTCGACTTGGAGGTTGTGCCCTTGAGGCGTGGCTTCCGGAGCTAACGCGTTAAGTCGACCGCCTGGGGAGTACGGCCGCAAGGTTAAAACTCAAATGAATTGACGGGGGCCCGCACAAGCGGTGGAGCATGTGGTTTAATTCGATGCAACGCGAAGAACCTTACCTACTCTTGACATCCAGAGAACTTAGCAGAGATGCTTTGGTGCCTTCGGGAACTCTGAGACAGGTGCTGCATGGCTGTCGTCAGCTCGTGTTGTGAAATGTTGGGTTAAGTCCCGCAACGAGCGCAACCCTTATCCTTTGTTGCCAGCGGTTAGGCCGGGAACTCAAAGGAGACTGCCAGTGATAAACTGGAGGAAGGTGGGGATGACGTCAAGTCATCATGGCCCTTACGAGTAGGGCTACACACGTGCTACAATGGCATATACAAAGAGAAGCGACCTCGCGAGAGCAAGCGGACCTCATAAAGTATGTCGTAGTCCGGATTGGAGTCTGCAACTCGACTCCATGAAGTCGGAATCGCTAGTAATCGTGGATCAGAATGCCACGGTGAATACGTTCCCGGGCCTTGTACACACCGCCCGTCACACCATGGGAGTGGGTTGCAAAAGAAGTAGGTAGCTTAACCTTCGGGAGGGCGCTTACCACTTTGTGATTCATGACTGGGGTGAAGTCGTAACAAGGTAACCGTAGGGGAACCTGCGGTTGGATCACCTCCTTACCTTAAAGAA
>NZ_JAOWGW010000070.1:0-90089 GCF_030332945.1 Citrobacter sp. Cpo037 | reverse complement strand
TCATGATGTCCCTCTGGGATGCGCTCCGGATGAATATGATGATCTCATATCAGGAACTTGTTCGCACCTTCCTTAGATTTAGCAACGCAAAAACGCACGGTGAAAAAGAGCGGCGAATGGTTTGCCCAGACCACCGAAAATAATGGTTTTAATTAAAACCAACCAGGATGCCGGATAGCGATCCGGCATACCGTGTTTTAGTTTATTGCATATCTTTTATGCGTACTTTTGCGGCCACCAGAAGCGCCGTCAGCAGCATCAGGCTGCCGGAAATCATCAGAGGTGACAGCAGTCCGAGGGTATCGAGCGCATAGCCTCCCACCGCAGCCCCGCAGGTATTGGCAAGTTGGATCACGGCGACCTGGACGGATCCGGCTTTTTCTGCCTGATCGGCAAGCGAACGGGTGATCCACGTCGACCAGCCGACCGGTACCAGCGCAAACAACAGTCCCCAGATAATCGCAATACCCGCCGCCACCACTTTGTCGCTGCCCCACAGGATCAGGACCAGCGCACTGAGCGCCAGCACCAGTGGCGCACCGGCTAACGCCAGTTTGACCGAACGCTTCAGAATCATCGACGAGAACGACGTACCAACAAAACTGGCAATGCCGAAGCTCAGCAGCACCAGCGTCAGGCCATCAACGTCAAAGCCCGCCAGATTCATATAGATCGGGCGAATATAGGTAAAGAAGGCGAACTGCCCGGCAAAGGACATGAAGATGGCAATCATCCCGGCCATCACCCCAGGACGCTGCAACAGGCTGAACATGTTTTGTTTCTGATGCGAAGGTTCACCAGGCAGCGAAGGCAACGCTCTCACCACCCAAATCGTGCACAGCACGCCCATTACCGCCGCCGCATTAAACACGTTACGCCAGCCGATAATACCGCCCAAAAAGCTCCCCAGCGGCGCGGCAATTACCAGCGCAATAGAGACCGCGCCAAAAATAACCGACAGCGCTTTCGGCACCGTACGTGCAGGAACCAGACGCATGGTCAGCGACGCCGACATCGCCCAGAAGCCGCCAAGCGCCAGACCGAGGCAGGCGCGGCCAACGAGCAGCAGCGAAAAAGAATTGGCAAAGGAAACCAGCAGACAGGAAAGCGTCAGTAGCACCGAAAACAGGATCACCACATAGCGACGATCGGTCGCCTGAATAATTTGCGTCACAAACAGGCTGGCGAACATGGCGACAAATGCCGTCACGGTCACCGATTGTCCGGCCACGCCTTCAGAAATCCCCAAATCCTGCGCCATCGGCGTTAACAGGCTAACGGGGAGAAATTCAACGGTTATCAGGCAGGCAACGCAGAACGCCACGGCAAATACCGCCGACCAGTTCGGGCGGGAATTTGCCTCAGCGCGGGATTTTTGTTCAACAGCTTCACTCATTTTGTTACCTGCGTGGGGTTATTGTAGAAAAGTTACGCAGTGTAACATTAAATTTGTGACGTATTTAACGTTTCAGCAACTGTTTATAGCCGGATGGCGACGTCGTCTTACCCGGCCTACGATGGGACACTGCGTTAGGCCTGATAAGCGTTGCGCCATCAAGAGGACTATCAGTGCAGCCAGTGCACACCATCTTCAGGCTGGAAAAAGGCGTTATAGCGCATCTGGAACGCATTAAGCTCCTGCATATCCGGCTCCATCTCGCGCAGAAAACCGAGCGCCAAACGCACCTGCGCGTCGGTAATCGGTGCAGCCAGCCGGGCCTTTTGCAGCCAGCGGTGCCATTGCAACAGGTTCTGCTCACTGCCGTCGACAATAACGATTTGCCAGATCAACAGCACCTGGGCAGCATTTTGTAGATGCGATTCATCAGGACGGTGGAGGTACTGTAAAAAAGCCTCACCCTGTACTTTTCCCATCTGATCGATCATCGATTCTACCGGCACGACATCAATGTTCAGTCGCTCGCTCAGACGGCGAATTGCCCGCCGCGACCCGGACGTTAGCACCCGAAATCCCACCACAAAAACAACCACCAGCGTGGCCAGCATTATCCAAATCATTAACTACGATACCTGCATACTTAAACTAATTTTGCCGAGAGTGACTGGCAGGCTTCGCGCACCCACTGAGAATATTGTGGAATACAATCTTTTGGCATTTGTAGTTCAACGCCACTGATGCTGATTGCTGCAATCACATCTTTATTACGGTTAAATACCGGTGCGGCAATGCAATAGATACCAGGAGAGTCTTCCGCATTATCAAATACCCAGCCTTGCGCGCGGATTCTGGCAAATTCCTTCATCAACGCTTTTTTGCTGGTAATGGTGGTATCGGTATATTTCGGCAGGTCTTCATCCGGCAACAGTTCGTCGATTTTATCCTGCGGCAGCCAGGCACACAGCGCTTTCCCTACACCGGAACTGTGCATCGGTAATTTTTTACCGACCCAGGTACGAATGCCAATCGGCTGGGTGTTTTCCAGCTTCATAAGATAAATTGGCGCGACTTCATCCAATATGCCCAAGTGACAGGTCAGGTCCGTTTGTTGACGCAGTTTTTCCAAAACAGGAAGCGCTGCATTACGGATATCAAACTGCTCCAATGAACGATTTCCCCATTCGTACAGCTTCAATCCTAAAAAGAAACGCCCCTTTTCCAGACGCAAAAGATGATGCTCAACCAGCGCATTTAGCAGAGAAGACGTGCTGCTTTTTGGTAATGCCAGATCCTGCTGGATCTGACTGAATGTTGCTCCTGGAGAATTAAAAAGGTAATTACAGATTTTTACCGTCTTATCCAGAGCGGGAACAGAAGTCGTGATGTCTTGGTTCATGCGCAATTAATCTTTTTTATTCATAGACTCTGCACAGTATACCGCAATCACTTTTCCCAGGTATGCGGCTTTTTTGCACATATGCAAACTGCGCTCTGTTGCCTAAATCTTACATCCGCAAACCCGATCCACCTCACAGTTGTTCATTTGTTCTGCAAAAATCATTGACGAACGATTTGGATATTTGCTGTACTAACTTCAACATACAGAACATAAGTTCCATATACAGAACAACAAGGAGTGAGCATGTTGAACGTTTTTAAGGGCATCTTCCCGCCAGTACCGACCATCGTTGACGATAACGGTGAATTGGATCGCGCAGGAATGGCGGTAATGATTGATCATGTGATTAGCAATGGTGCCGACGGAATGCTAATTCTGGGCAGCGGCGGCGAATTTTCACATTTCTCGTCTGAACAAAGAAAACAGATTGCAGAATTTAGTCTGCAGCATGTTGCCGGCAGGGTCCCCGTACTTATCGGTATCGCCTGCGCTAGCACAGCAGAAACTATCCAGCTTGGAAAGCATGCCGAAAAAGCGGGCGCACAAGGAGTACTGGTAGTCAATCCTTATTATGCAAAACTCAGCGAAGAAGCCCGCTTTACGCATTACAAAAGAATTGCTGAAGCGTTAAACGTTCCAGTCTTCCTATATAACTTTCCAGAACTAACCGGCCAGGATATTGGTTTAAATGTCATCACACGCCTTGCCCGCGAAGTACCCAATATCGTCGGAATTAAAGACACTATTGATAATATTAGCCACACCAGGGAAATCATCAATCAGGTTCACTGTTTCCGCCCAGATTTTATCATTTTCAGCGGCTATGACGAATATTTACTTGATACATTAATGTTGGGGGGGCATGGTGGAATTCCGGCAACATTTAACTTTGCACCTAATATTACGCGCGGAATTTATCAGGCTGTTCAGCAGAACGATCTCGCCACGGCTAAAGCACTTCAACAACAACTGTCAGGATTATCACCTTTATATGCATTAGAACAACCGTTCTTTGGCGTTATAAAGACAGCCATAAAATTAAGTGGTGTGGACATATCAACCGCAGTTGTCCCTCCTGCATTACCGTTGAATGAAGAAAAAATAGCGCAGGTTAAAAATATTTTATCCCGTATTTCGGTGTAAACCAGCATGAGAGCAATGATAATGAACATCAACCCTGTACTAAAATTGAATCCCAAAGATGATGTGGTTATCGCAAGACAGACGGTCCCCGTGGGCACCTGGCTTGAAGAAGAACAAATTACGGTGCTAAGTGAAATTCCAGCAGGGCATAAAATCGCCCTGCATGCGTGTAACGTAGGTGATGCGGTCAAACGTTATGGGCAGATTATTGGCTTCGCAACTCAGCCAATTAAGCCTGGCGAACATGTCCACATGCATAATTTAGGTATGGGCGATTTTGAACGAGATTATGCCTGGGGTAAAGACTGCCATTCTCCCTCTTCGGTTCCTCAACAGGATACATTTTTGGGTATCCGCCGGGCCGACGGCCGCGCTGCTACACGCAACTACATCGGCATTTTAAGCTCCGTAAACTGTAGTGCTACGGTCGTCAGAGCGATTGAGGATCACTTTCGTCTGCATGGTCTTGCAGACTACCCAAATGTTGATGGCGTGGTGTCGTTGCCACAAAGTTTTGGCTGTGCCATCGGATCTAAAAGTGAATCAATGGATGTCATGAGACGTACGATGGCCGGTTATGCCACCCATGCAAACTTTGCCGGAGTAATCATCGTTGGGCTGGGATGCGAATCCAGCCAAATTAAAGATATGATGAACGCCCATGGGTTAGCTGATGGCCCAATGATGCACAGCTATACCATTCAGGAGGTGGGCGGCACACGTCATGCCATTGAAAAAGGAATTAACTTGGTTAACCAAATGCTGCCTGTTGCTAACCGGGTAACACGTCAACCAATCCCTGTATCAGAAATCATTCTCGCATTGGAATGTGGCGGTTCCGACAGTTATTCCGGGATCTCAGCCAATCCAGCGCTGGGTTATGCGGCAGATAAGTTGATCCAACAAGGTGGAACAGCAATATTATCTGAAACCTCCGAAATTTATGGCGCTGAACATCTTCTTACTCGCCGCGCCGTTTCCCGTGAAGTCGGGGAAAAACTTATCGCCCGTATTCACTGGTGGGAAGAATACTGTCGCCGCACAGGAAGTGAAATGAACAATAACCCCTCTGCGGGTAACAAAGTCGGAGGGCTGACGACAATTCTGGAAAAATCACTCGGTGGTATTGCTAAAGCGGGCACAACAAATCTGACAGAAGTGTATGAGTACGCAGAACCAGTAACCGCGAAAGGTTTTGTCTTTATGGATACACCAGGGTATGACCCTATTGCCGTCACGGGTCAAATCGCCGGTGGGGCAAATCTTCTCTGCTTCACAACAGGCCGCGGTTCTGCTTTTGGATCCAAACCAACCCCAAGTCTGAAGCTAGCTACCAATAACGCACTTTGGGAACGTCAGCAGGAGGATATGGATATAAATTGCGGAACTATTGTAGAGGGGGAAGAAACAATTGCAGAAGTCGGTGAGCGTATTTACCAGATGATCCTTGAGATGGCATCCGGTAAAAAAACAAAGAGTGAGGAATTTGGCTATGGCAGTCAAGAATTCGTCCCATGGACTATTGGCTCCATAATGTAACACTTCACAATATAATAACACCTCGTACCGCCATACTCCTATTATTAGGAGTATGGCAAGGAGCCCTTATGTCTCTTGTTAATGCAAATACTGAAGAAGAAAAATTAAAAGCAACAACTGTAAGGTGGCGGATATTTATCATCATGCTTTTATTAGGCGCCATTAATTATATTGACCGCACATCTCTCTCCATTGCCATGCCATATATTACGGATGAATTTGGCATTACTGACACACGTGTTGTTGGGGTTATTCATAGTGCCTTTTTCTGGGCTTATGCTTTGATGCAAATTCCCAGTGGAGTTATTGCTGATAAATTCAAAGCGAGAAATATCATAGCGCTGGCCACTATCTTATGGGGAGCATTTCAGGCCGTCGCGGCGCTGTGCCACTCCATTTTTACTCTCTCACTTTCTCGACTGGGGTTAGGCGTTACTGAATCTCCAATTATGCCCGCTGGCGCAAAGTTAATGGGGACATGGTTAACACCAACAGAACGCGGGCGCGGTTCGATGCTACTTGATGGCGGCGCGCCGTTGGGGACGGCATTAGGGGCGGTGATCATCGCAGGACTTATTGCTTTTTTCGACTCCTGGCGTATGGCCTTTGTGGTGGCAGGTGTGGGAACAATGGTGGTCGGCTTACTGGCCTGGTGGTACATCCGCACTTATCCATCAGAACATCCCAGCATTAATAAAGCAGAACTGGACCATATTACCGCTGCAAACGGTGCTGAAACCAGCAGTAAGAAATACCGTCTGGCCGATATCAAACCTTATCTAAAACAACGAAATGTGATTGCGCTCATCGGTGGTTGGGTTTGCTACAGCTTTGTGTTCTACGGCCTGATGACCTGGCTGCCGCTCTACTTTCAGGCCACCTACGGTTTCGATATCAAATCGATGGGTGGAGCGATGGCGCTGATCTTCCTGCTGTGTTTTGTCGGCCAACTAACCGGCGGCTACATTATGGATAAATGGCGCAGCAAAGGAGCAAAAACAAGCCGTGTGATGCATACAATGTTGGCTATTTCTGCCACTACCGCTGGCGTTGGTATTTTCCTTTGCGCACAAAGTTCTACACCAGCCGTTGCGATAACCCTGCTCACCATTGCCCTTTTCCCACTGCGGTGGGCCAGTGTTTACTGGTCAATACCAGGGCTGCTAGGCGCGCAATCTGTTGCGGGTACCATCTGTGGGACCATGAACTTCACCAGTAACTTATTCGCCGCTATCCTGCCAATTTTTATCGGTTTCCTGGTGCAATCCACCGGAAATTATTACGCCGCCATGATGTTCTTTGCACTGGCTGCTGTGGGTTATCTCATCTGCTCGCTGCTGATCAATTTTGATAAAAAAATGGTTATTGCCGACGAGTAATCCCCTGAATATGGCCCGCTTAGGGCCATCTTTTCGTATCAGGAATGATGTATGTTCAATTCAGAGAATTTTATTGCCGTGGATTGGGGCTCCAGCAATCTGCGTATTTGGGTCTATCAACAGAATCAATGTGTCTGGCAACACGCCGATCAGAATGGTGTACTCAAGCATAATCCTGACGCATTCAAAGATACCTGGCTAACACTGCTAAGTTTGTGTCCGCAGCCATTAAGCAAAGATACAACCGTTATAATGAGCGGTATGGTGGGCAGTAATATCGGTTGGGTAGATAGCCACTATTTGCGTTGCCCAACCCCGTTAAGCGCATTATCGCAGCATTTGACAGCGGTTGAGGATGCGGGTCCTTTTCCCACTTTCATCGTACCGGGTCTGCAAATTTCCGGGCCAGAAGCCTACAACGTCATGCGTGGAGAGGAAACGCAACTATTTGGTGCCCTAACTGATGACCGCTGGTACGTCTTCCCTGGAACACACAGCAAATGGGTTCAGATGCAAGAGGGTATCGTCTGCGATTTTCAAACTATCATGACCGGCGAGTTTTTTCATTTACTCTCCCACTATTCCATAGTGGGAAAAAATGCCGGGGAACAAAACACGAACATTCAGGCCTTTTTAGCCGGAGCCGAACGTGGCTGGCATGAAACGTGTTTATCCCGCGGCGTTTTTGATCTCAGAGCTCGAATACTCAGCCATTCCTTGCCACCCGACACGCTATACGAATCTCTCTCAGGATTACTGATTGGCCACGAAATAGCGCAAATGCTACAGCATTACGCCATTAACACCGGGGAAGAAGTCGTTTTGGTAGGCAATGAAGATTTGCTTAGCCGCTATCAAAGTTTGTTTCATCATTTCGGTTATCGCTGTCATCTGTGCAATGGTGAAAAAGCATTTATTAATGGTATCAGGAGACTTTTACATGAATAGCCGTAACCCTTTGGTCGCCATTCTGCGCGGGGTGAAGCCTGATGAGGTGCTGGCCCATATTGACGCGCTGATCACCGCTGGCTTCAGCACAATAGAAATACCGCTGAATTCTCCAGACTGGAAAAGCAGTATTGCTTTGGCCGTTGAGCATTATGGCCAGACGATAAAAATTGGTGCAGGGACGGTTACCAATGTCGAGGATATCAGCACTCTCTCTTCACTTGGATGCGCATTTATCCTTACGCCCAACACCGATCCCGAATTAATTGATGCCGCCAAAGCGGCCCAAATGAAAACCTGCATCGGTTGCCACACAGCCAGCGAAGCATTTCTTGCACTCAGGCACGGCGCAGATGGACTGAAAATTTTCCCTGCGGGAGAACTGGGACCGAATTACATCCGGGCATTAAAAGCGGTTTTACCTCCTCAAACACCTTTATATGCCGTAGGCGGAATTCGCCCTGACAATCTGTCTCATTACCTGAATGCAGGTTGTTACAGTGCCGGATTAGGCAGCGATCTTTATCGCATTGGGCAATCTGTCCACCAAACTGCAACAAATGCGAAGTTATTTGTTGAGGCTTATAACACCTACTGTCAGCATAATGGGGCATAAAAAAGCCCGCCATTAAGGCGGGCAAAAGTTACCAATGCACACTTAACTTAAGCTACTTTCAATTGTTGAATCTTTTTCTCGCGGCGAATTTTACGTTCTTCAAACACGGCCACGACGGCCATCAGACAGATACAACCGATGGCGGCAGCATCCAGCGCGGCGAAAGTGCCTGCCCAGCCGGTCAGCCCGAAAATCGGCGTGCCGTCGGCAATCATCCCCAAACCGAGCTTGGCGAAGCTGTCACCAATCAGATAAGCGAATGTGCCTTTAATCCCATCGGCTGCGCCGATCGCTTTTTTCGGCACAAATCCGACTGCCGCAACGCCGATTAACAGCTGTGGACCAAACACCAGGAAGCCCAGCGCAAACAGCGAAGCCAGATAAACGTACTGGTTGCTGGCGTGCTGATAAACGCCCAGGGTGGCGATAATCAACGCCAGCGCTACACAGGCCACCAGCGCACGACGACCGTTTGCCAGGTCGGAGAGCCAACCCCACATCAGCGTGCCAACCAGGGCGCCCACTTCAAACAGGGTAAAGCCCTGAATCGCCACTTCTTTGGAGAGCTTCAGCTCCTGGAAAGCGTAGACGGTGGACCACTGGTCGATACCGATACGCACTACGTACAGGAAGATGTTCGAGAAACATAACAGCCAGATCACTTTGTTTTTCAGCACGTACTCAACAAAGATCTGCCATTTGGTCATCTCGTTTTCTTCGGTTTCTTTGTCTTCTTCGCTGATCTCCTCACCGAACAGCTCTTCGGCTTTACCGAGGCCATAAGATTCCGGGGAATCGCTGCCGTAGCGCAGGCCGATAAAGCCAACAATCAGAGCAATAATCGACGGGAAGATAAACATACCGATGACGTGACCGTCGAACAGATAGTTAGCGCCAAACAGCGCCACGCCCGCTGCACCCGCACCGCCGAGGTTGTGGGAGATATTCCACATACCGAGGTAAGAACCCCGCTTGCGACGCGGCGTCCATTTGGTAATGGTGGAATAGCTACATGAGCCGCCAGTACTCTGGAAGAAACCGCTCAGAGCGTAGAAAGCGATCATCAAAAACAGGCTGGTTGAACCCGCGCCCATGCTGGCGCTGAAGCCAAGCATACAGATGGCGGAGAGGATCAGCATAAACGGCAGGAACTGCTTGGTGTTTTTGCCGTCCGCGTAGTAGGAAACCAGCGTTTTACCCACGCCGTAGGTGATGGAGAAGCCCAGGCCAATCATCCCCAGCTGCGTCATGCTCAGCCCGTAGGTGGAGATCATGTCGTTCTGCGCGATGTTGAAGTTTTTGCGGATCAGGTACATGGTCAGGTAGCCGATAAAGACCACCAGATAGGACTGCATGAATGGTTTGAACCACATTTTGCGCCGCACATCGAGCGGCAGATCCAGGGTCGGCTTGCGCACCTGGTTTAGAAAGGCCAGCATTTGACACTCCCGAGCTAATTTTTATACCTGCGAATGGCAGGCATTGTAAAAATCAGCCGGAAGACGCGCCTGAGACAGCGTCCAGGTGAAACCGGGAAAATTTCTTAGTTTTGCTCCACTCGGGGCAAAAAGGTGAGGTACATCACGCTTCGTTGAGTTCGCGCGGAGCCTGGGCGTTTAAAAACGGCAGCAGCAGCAGCGCGGAAATTCCCGCCGCAATAGCGATCACCACAAAGAATCCGGTCCAGTGCCAGACCTCCATCACCTTCGCCAGCGGCCAGCCGGAGAGCGATGCCCCCAGATAAGCAAACAGCCCGACAAATCCGGTTGCCGCGCCCGCCGCCTCTTTGTGCGAACACTCCGCCGCCGCCATGCCGATCAGCATCTGCGGGCCGAAGACGAAGAATCCGGTGGTGAAGAAGCACGCGGCCTGCATCACATAGCTGGCGAACGGCATCAGCCACAGCGAGCCAACGGAGAGCAAAATTCCGGCGGCGAAAATCAGGTTCATTGGACCGCGGTTGCCGTTAAACAGCTTGTCCGAACCCCAACCCGCCACCAGCGCGCCAACAAATCCGCCCAGCTCAAACATTGTCACGGCGGTATTGGCGGTCACCAGATCCACGCCGAGCGTCTCCGACATGTACAGATTGCCCCAGTCGTTAATCGCGGCACGGACCACGTACACCAGCACATAACACAGTGACAGCAGCCAGATATAAGGATTCAGCAGCACATAGCGGGTGAGGATCTGTTTGCGGCTCAGCCCAGCACCTTCCTGCTGTTGGGCAATTTCCAGTTCATCATGCCGCCAATCGCCAATCGGCGGCAGACCAATCGCCTGCGGCCTGTCTCGCAGCCGCCAGCAGAGAAAAATCCCCACCACAATCGCCAGCAGCCCGGCGATCATCATCCCGGCGCGCCAGCCGTAGTGCAGCGCTGTCGCCGCCATCACGATAGGGATCAGCGCCCCGCCGACGTTGTGCGCGGTGTTCCACAGCGCCCACCAGCCGCCGCGTTCAGTACGCGAATACCACGCGGTCAATAAACGCGCGCAGACCGGCGATCCCCAGCCCTGGAAAAAGGCGTTCAGCGCCCACAGCACCGCAAAGGCCCATAGCGAGGTGGAGAATCCAAACAGAATGTTTACCACGCCGGTGGCAATCAGTCCGATGCCCATAAAATAGCGAGCGTTGGATCGGTCGCTGACGATACCGGAAACAAACTTCGACAGGCCGTAGGTAATGTAAAACAGCGTCGCCAGCAGCCCAATGTCGCTGCGAGTCAGCACGCCGCTGGTGAGGATATCCGGTACGGCGGCATTGAAGCTTTTGCGTGTGAAATAGAACAGCGCGTAGCCGAGCCAGATGGTGGTCAGGATATGCCGCCGCCAGTAGCGGTAGAGGGCATCCACTTCACGCTTATCAGTAATGAGCGGCGCACTGGCCGGAGCTTTTAAAAACGAAAACATGACCGCGCCTTACACATATCGCTGGGGTAACGACACGCTGACCCGCGTGCCATGCGTACAGGAAATCGAGAGCGATCCGCCGAGGGCGCTAATCCGTTCACGCATTCCCGTAAGGCCAAATCCCTGTTGATTCGACCCTGGCGGCAGGCCGCTGCCGTCATCCTCAATCACCAGCATTAGCCGTTCATCCTGTTGCCAGCCCTGAAGCGTCACCGCGCTGGCGTTGGCGTGTTTAACGATATTGTTCAGCCCTTCCTGACAGACGCGAAACAGCGTCACCCGCTGGCTTTCGCTAAGTGCAGATTCGTCAATTCGCCAGTCGAGATGGCTGACGATGCCACGGCTTTCCAGCTCCATTTCGCGCATCAATGAGCGGATGGCCTGCTCCAGCGTGAGATCGTCCAGCTGGCGCGGTCGCAGGCGGCCTAACAGGCGACGCACCGAATCGTACACACCGAGAGAAAGTTGTTCGATGTGCGCCCCGCTGCGCTTCACTCCTGCGTTTTCCGGCGCCAGCCGCTGGACAATACCCGCCTGGGTGCGAATGGCGGTGATGGTCTGGCCGATATCATCGTGCAGTTCGCGCGCCACATCCCGGCGCACGCTCTCCTCGGTCTCCAGCAGGCGTTCCGCCAGACGATGGTTGCGCGCTAATTCATTTTGCAGCGACTGGTTAAGTTCGCGCAGACGCTGAATACCCGCGCCGAGCAGCAGCCCGGTCAGGCTTTGCACCAGCAGCGAGAGCAACAGATCGACGGGATGATCGTGCCAGGTCTGGCTGGCAATCAGCGCGATGGCGTTCATCAGCGTCGCAATCAGTGCCCCCTGCCAGCCGTAGTGCCAGGCCAGCGCAATGATCGGCAACGCGAGGCAAAACGGCGTGAAGCGCGAAAGCTCGGCGGGTAACCCGAGCTGTAGCCACAGGCTGACGCTAAACAGCAGCAGGTACCAGACCAGATGCCGCCCGCGCCAGTTCACCGGCTGCGACACCACCGCCGGGCCCAGCGGCAGCCAGGTCGTGCTGGTCAGATAGTGCCAGAACACCAGGCAGATCGGCGCCAGCGTTAATCCGCCGGTGAGCGTCAGCAGCAGCGCGTTCCACGCCTCTTCGCCTTGCCCAAGCCAGGGCAGCGATTGCAGCAACGCCGCCGCCGTAAGCGCCGCGCCCTGCAACAGCAGCGTGCGCCAGTCGCGCTGATGGCGGTATCGCGAAATCAACATCACCGGGAGTAACGTGAGGAAGCTGCCGATCATCAAAAGTGGTAAATGGGCCAGCGCCACTTCCTGCGCCAGCCAGAAAAGAAGCAGCCATTCCGCGCCCAGCAGCACCGGCCAGTAGCCGCGCGGACATTGCAGCATCAACCCCAGACGCAGACCAAACGGAAACAGCAGTACCGCCAGCTCCGGGCGCTCAACCAGATGCAGGCTGATGCTCCACAGGCAAAACCACGCGGCAGAGAAGATAAAGAAGCAGGCAACAACGGTGATTAACCGGGAACAGAGCGTGTTCATTGCCAGCCGTCAAACATCCGGCGGGCCAGTTCGACGTCGTTGCTGACCCCCAGCTTTTCCATCAGGTTGGCGCGATGCACGTGCACCGTTTTCGGCGACAGACCCAGTTCAGCGGCAATCTCTTTGACCGCCATACCTTGCGCCAGTTTTTCCGCCACCTGACGTTCGCGTTTGGTGAGCGGATCCTGACGACCGGCCGCCAGTTTGACGGCGATGTCCGGCGTCAGGTAACAGCCGCCGGTCGCTACGGTATGCACCGCCGCGATCAGCTCATCCGGGCTACAACGTTTAGAAAGGAAACCACGCGCGCCCGCGTTGAGCGCCTGCTCCACCAGTGCCGGGCTGTCGTGGACAGAGAGCATGATAATCGCCATTCCTTTTGGCAACTGGCTTAACAGTTCAAGACCGGAGATATCAGGCATAGAGATGTCGCAGATACACACCTGCACGCCGCGTCCCGGTAATCCCGCCAGCGCCTCACTGCCTGAGCCAAACTCAGCGACCACCTGCAAATCAGGTTCCAGCCCCAGCAGTTGGGCAAAGCCGGAGCGGACGATGAGGTGGTCGTCAATAAGGGCAACGGTAATCATGGGTTCATCCTGGCGCTAAGGCATGCCTGATGGCGCTACGCTTATCAGGCCTACGGGCGGGTGCCGTTGTAGGCCGGATAAGGCATTAATGCCGCCACCCAGCAAAAGCGCTTACCTTAACGATAAGTGCTTTGGTGTTCAAGCCTTGAGCGATCAGGCTATGCCAGTTGTGACTGTAAATGTCCGGGTGTGCTGCGGTTCTATTTCAATCAAGGTGCCATTGCGTTGTGCTGCCAGGAATCCTTCAGGTCGACAGGTTGCAGGCAAGGCGAATGCCGCAACCTGCTGATCGCCGTTGTAGAGGATCCAACGCGTCACATAATTCAGCTCCGTGCTGGAGAAACGCGTAACGAATGTGGTGCCATCAGGCGCGATCATGCTAAATTCTGGCTTATCGGTGTACCTGTCCAATTGGTCAGCAAAGAAGACAATTTCCGGATCGTAAAAATGGGGTTCATTGAGCCGCGCCAGAGAAGCCTCGCCCTGTACAATCCGCTGATTAAACGCCAGCCACTGCTCAGTCGGTTTAACATGCGCGGGTATCGACTCACGCAGCTTCATGGCCTCATCCGGAATATTCTGGCTGAAGGTGGCTTCCGGTACGTAGGCATAGTTCATATGGCACATGTACTGCAACGGCATTGCCACTGAGGCGAGGTTGGTAACCGCCATCTGAATATCAAACAGCGCGCTCGCTTTGTGCATTACCACCGCAGGATGTGCCTGATAATGATGACCGAACCCCATCACATACTCATAGCGTCCGCCCACGCGCAAATTCTCACCCTCCAGCTCCAGCCAGGCTTCATCCATCGCGGCACAAGCCATTTCACCGTGCAAAGGATGTGAATCCTCTGGTGATGGGCAGCCATTTGCCAACAGACCTGAGTGGAAGGCAAAACAGCCGTAGGTCGCCACCACTTCCGCCGCCGGTTTCGGCTGACTGAACATGTTACGCATGGTCAGGTCATGGCCATCAAACTGAGCATCCCAGATCATCTGCCCCATCCAGGGCAGAATAACCAGATGTCCACGACTGTTTTCTACCTTCAGCCCTTCCACTCCACTGGCGTAACGAAATGCGGTAACCGTGAAGTCGCTATTCTTCAGTAAAATTCGCGGATGCTCTGCAAAGAGTTCCCGCCACAGCGTTATACGTGTTGTCATGCTCACTCTCCTCAGGAAACTGTCGCTTCAGCCAGGTTGTTGCGCACTTTGCTTTCACGCCAGAAGTAGATACCGACGTACACGAAGCACAGCATGGAGACCAGGAACGAAAGTTGCAATGAATGGAACATATCGGCCACATAGCCCTGAATCGCCGGAACCACCGCCGCACCGACAATCGCCATGACAATGACGGCACCTGCCATTTCGGTATGCTCGTTATCCACGGTATCAAGCGTACCCGCATAGATTGTCGCCCAGCAGGGTCCAAACAGGACACTCACCAGCACTGCGACATACACAGCGCTGAAGCTTGGCGCCAGTGCAACATAGACGAGGAACAGCGCACCAATAATGGAATAGAGAATCAGCACTTTTTCCGGATTGAAGCGCGTCATCAAAATGTTGGCGATAAACTTGCCGATAAAGAAGCAGGCGAAGCTATAGACCATGAAGGTTGAGGCGTCGCGCTCGTTGATATCACCTAATTCCAGTGCCAGACGGATGGTGAATGACCACACCGCGACCTGCATCCCCACATAAAGAAATTGCGCCACAATTCCACGACGGAAACGGGCATTGCTGGCCAGATAACGCAGTGTATCCATCGCTGACGGGCGTTTATGACTCGTGGTTTGCGCGACTTTACATGTAGGGAAGCGAGTCAGGAGGAATAACACCATCACAACAACCAGTACCATAATCATGTACTTGTATGGCTCAAGGGTATTTTCCAGCATCAACACTTTAAAGTTATGGATCTGCTCAGCGTTCATCCCGGCCATCTGTTTTTCCAGGCTTTCGCCCTCAGAGAAGACCAGATATTTACCTAGCAGAATGCCAGCAGCCGCACCAATAGGATAAAAAGTCTGACTGATGTTCAGGCGTAAAGTGGCATACGCTTTTGGGCCGATCATTGAGCTGTAGGTGTTGGCTGCTGTTTCCAGGAAGCTCAGACCAATCGCAATCGCGAAAATCGCCGCAAGGAACATGGTGTAGGTGGCCATGTGCGATGCCGGGAAGAAGAGCGTACACCCAACGATATAAAGGGTCAGCCCCATTAAGATGGCGACTTTATAACTGGTCTTTTTAATCACCAGAGATGCTGGAATCGCAATTAAAAAATAACCGCCATAAAAGGCACTCTGAACTAATGCCGAGGCAAAGTTGCTGAGTGAAAATACGCTTTTGAATTGCGTAATCAGAATATCATTTAATGCGGCTGCGCATCCCCATAACGGGAATAAACAGGATAACAAAATAAACTGGAACAGAGGGGTCTTATTCAAATAGCCGTCAGGCATCTGAATGATGTTTTTATCGTTCATAGTGCTACCTTTTACAGTGCAGGAGTATTATTCGTTTAAGGTAAGAAACTCATTAAATTGTTCGATGCTTGGATAAGATGATTGAGTGCCTTTCCCGGTAACGCTGAAAGCAGCGAAGAGAGCGGCTTTTTTCATGGCGGCTTCCACATCACCGCTTTGAACGTAATAGTGAGCAAAACAACCGATGAAAGCGTCGCCTGCGCCACTGGTATCGACAGCGTTCACTTTAAACGCTGGAACATGGACTTCCTGGTCACGCGTCATCCACAGCGCACCTTTCTCACCCATGGTGACGATAATATTGTTCAGACCTTTATCAACCAGAGAACGTGCCGCTGCGCGAATATGGTCATAAGTATCCACTGGCATACCGGTTAATATTTCCAACTCGGTTTCATTCGGCACAAAAAAATCACATTTACAGGCATAAGACATATCTAATTCCCGTAATGCAGGGGCGGGATTTAGTAACACTTCAATACCATGTTTTTTGCCAAATTCAATCGCGTGATAAACGGTTTCCAGCTGCACTTCCAGTTGCAGGACAATAAGCTGACATTTTTTCAGATCTTCCGCCGCACGATCGATATCTTCCGGGGAGAGAAATTTGTTCGCTCCTTTAATAATCAGAATACTGTTGCTGGAGTTCGCATTAACAAAGATCGGTGCGACACCGCTGCTGGTGCAGGGTACCTTTTCGACATAGGTGGTATTAATTCCCCAGGATTCAAGATTGCGAATAGTGTTATCCGCAAAAATATCATCACCGACTTTTGTCAGCATCAGCACTTTTGAATTGAGCTTAGCGGCCGCAACGGCCTGATTTGCGCCTTTGCCCCCGCAGCCAATTTTGAACGCCGGTGCTTCCAGCGTTTCCCCTTCTTTGGGCATCTGGTTGATGTAGGTGATGAGATCCACCATGTTGGAGCCAATAACCGCGATATCCATTTTACTACCTCTCAGAAACAATCACACAACAATGATATTAAAATAACATTATCATGTTACTCTCGTATCATTTGTGACTAGGATCGCGATTGGAAGATCATTTTATTGTTTATTTATTGCGCTAAATGTTGCATCCACATCACACTACAAATGATGAAGTTGCTTACAATTGACTGAAAGTTAACTGGATATAATCAATAAAACGTGAAAAAACACGCTTTTATTTCCGAATAGTCAGACGTATAGTAATGCGGCAATGCCATGTTCTCAGAAACACAAAAATGTTACTGAAGGAACATGGGAACATGATTCGTGGAGAAGCACATGGAAACTAAGCAAAAAGAACGTATTCGACGTCTGATGGAATTGTTGAAGAAGACCGACCGAATCCATCTGAAAGAGGCGGCACGAATGCTGGAAGTTTCCGTGATGACTATTCGTCGGGATCTCAGTCAGGATGACGAGCCGTTACCGCTCACGCTGCTCGGTGGTTACATTGTGATGGTGAACAAACCTGCCGCCATCGTTAACGCGCCACTCCCCGCGCAAAAACAGTATCACCGCGACGATTTACCGGTTGCCATTCTGGCTGCGGGACTGGTAAGTGAAAATGATCTGGTCTTTTTTGATAATGGTGCGGAAATGCCGTTGGTGGTCAGCATGATCCCGGACGATATTTCCTTTACCGGGATTTGCTACTCGCACCGGGTGTTCGTAGCGCTAAATGAAAAGCCCAACGCCACAGCGATTCTTTGCGGGGGGACCTACCGGGCGAAAAGTGACGCCTTTTACGACACCAGCAATCCCTCCCCGCTGGATGCACTCAACCCACGGAAAGTCTTTATCTCCGCCAGCGGAGTCCATGAGCATTTCGGCGTTAGCTGGTTCAATCCGGACGATCTGGCCACAAAACGCAAAGCGATGGAACGCGGATTACGCAAAATTCTGCTGACGCGCCACGCCCTGTTCGATGAGGTCGCCCCCGCCAGCATTGGTCCACTCTCCACCTTTGACGTACTGATAAGCGACCGTCCGTTACCGGCAGATTACGCAACCCACTGCCGGAACGGCTCTGTCAAAGTGATCACCCCGGATTCAGACGGCGACTAACTTACTCAAAGAACACGGTGATTTTGTTAAACATCGACGGATCGGACTGGTTGCGGGCCACTTTCACCACATCTTCCAGCTTGTCGATCTGGCTTATCATCTGCTCAAGACGTTGATCGTCGTTGACCAGTAGCCAGATGCGGCTCTTATCGCTGTCCTGAATCGGTAGACAGAGAATGCCTTCTACGTTGAACGCGCGGCGGGCGAACAGCCCGCAAACGTGAGTCATTACGCCCGGATGGTTGCGTACGGTGAGTTCCAGGATTACGTTGTCATGAGTCTGCTGTTGCATGGCTTATTCCCCCACCATTTCTGTGTTTGCCGCACCCGGCGGCACCATCGGGTACACTTTCTGTTCGGCATCGATGCGCACGTGGATCAGCGCAGGTCCAGGGCGATTAATAATCTCCTGCAACGCTGCCTGTGGGTCCGCTTCGTTATTCAGATCGCAGGTTTCGAGACCAAACCCGGCGGCTATCTGCATAAAGTTAATCATCCCCGGATAGGTCGCGGCAAAAACACCCTGCTTATAGAACAGATTCTGCTGCTGATATACAAGACCCAACGCTTCGTTATTCATCAGGATGATTTTAATATCCAGCTGATTTTCGCTGGCTGTCGCCATTTCCTGAATATTCATCATCAGGCTGCCGTCGCCGGAGAAGCACAGCACTTTTTTGTCTGGATTGGCCAGCGCTGCACCAATTGCCGCTGGCAGGCCAAAGCCCATGGTCCCCAGACCGCCGGAGGTCAGCCACTGACGCGGACGGTTCAGCGGATAAGCCTGTGCCGCCCACATCTGATGCTGGCCTACGTCGGTGGTGATAATGGCGCTGTCGTCTACGCAGGCAGCCACGGCGTTGATCAATCCATAATGGCTGAGCGGGTCGCTTTCCTGCGGAATAGTGCAAGGGAATTCACGTTGTAAATCGGCCACCGTCTGATGCCACGACTCTCGCGGCTGCGCGTCAATTAATGGGATCAATTGCGCCAGCACCTCATCGACATCCGCCTGAATCGCCACGTGCGGTTGTTTGATTTTACCCAGCTCCGCGCGGTCGATATCCACGTGAATGATTTTGGCGTTCGGGCAGAACTGCTCGGTTTTACCAATCGCCCGGTCATCAAAACGTGCGCCCAGAACAATCAATAAATCCGCTTCTTGCAGAATAAAGTTAGTGCTGCGAGCGCCGTGCATGCCCAGCATGCCTAACGACAGCGGATGCGCTTTCGGCAGCATACCGAGCGCCATTAAGGTCATGGTGGTGGGCAGCGTCGCTTTTTCTGCCAGTTCGCGCACGCGCTCAGGTGCGTTAATCACGCCGCCGCCGAGGTACAGCACCGGACGCTGTGCGGCGTTAATCATGGCTGCGGCATCGCGAATGCTGTCCTGGCTGAACGCTGGTGCCGCCATTTTCTGCGCGGGCTCCGGCATCTCTTCAATGTCAAAAACAGCGGTTTGAATATCCTTAGGAATGTCTATCCACACCGGGCCTGGACGTCCGGACTGCGCAATGCGGAACGCATCGCTCATGACCTGCGGTAATTCACTGATATGGCGGACCAGATAGTTGTGCTTAGTGATGGGGATAGAGATGCCGTAGGTGTCGACTTCCTGGAAGGCGTCGGTGCCGATCATTGAAGCCGGAACCTGCCCGGTGATACACACCAGCGGGATGGAATCCAGACGCGCATCGGCAATGGCGGTCACCAGATTGGTTGCACCCGGTCCGCTGCAGGCCATACAGACGGCGGGTTTGCCATCAGTTCTCGCCATTCCCTGCGCGATAAACCCTGCTCCTTGCTCGTGGCGCGCCAGGATATGACGGATTTGCGTGCTTTGACTTAAGGCGTCATAGACGGGAAGAATCGATCCGCCGGGAATACCGGTAACAACCTGAATACCCTGGCGTTCCAGGAAATGAACGATGAATTCTGCGCCCGTAAAACGCGTACGCTTGGATGTTATGCCCGAACTTGCCATGCTCCAGTCCTTTTATTCTGGGCCTTTGCTCCGGGCAGGTCTCTGAAACGAAAAACCCCGCCCGGTTTGCGCCGGCGGGGTTTTGGAATCGTGTGTTGATTCGGACCCTACGGCGCATTGCCGACGACCACCACCACACGCACGACGACCGCTGCGCGAGATGGCGCAGTTTTTAGTAGGGTCGCAGTCAGCATGGAAGGGTTCATTAGGGACCTGTCTGTTTGTTGATTAACTGGATTTATACAAACACAGGTTTTTCAGCGTGACAATGGAAAAATTTTCATCTGCATAAAAATGCGTCAATGATCACATTTCGTTGTGCATTGCTGAAAAACAAAAAACCCCGCCGGAGCGAGGTTTTTTTCAGTGCTGTGCGGTTGGTAGCCGCCGAACACACTGTGTTATGTCAACGAAAAAAGTATACGCGTTCTGCGAAGAACACGCAATTTCGGCACGAATTTTGATGGTTTTGAGTATGGAACATGAATAGCGTAACATCCATAAAATACTGTTAATTTATACAGCATTTATCTATAATGTCTCGGTACGCAAGGTGTTATGCGGGGGCCGCATCGTAAACCGGCGCATCAAAGTCCTGGCTGAAACGGGTGGTGCCGTCAGCGCCTTAACCCCCGTGTGAGCACACTGTGTTATGTCAACAAAGGTGCTGGCAACAGGCAGCGGCGAGGTACGTCAGCACCGTGCTCCTTGTACCAAAAGGAGAGCGTATGAGCCTCGTGGATATCGCTATTCTTATCCTCAAACTCATTGTTGCAGCACTGCAACTACTTGATGCCGTTCTGAAATACGTTAAGTAATTCAGATTCAAGTCGCACCTAAGGGGGGCGGGTAACACTCCGCTCCCCTTTCACCTTCTCCCTGGTGCTTGTGTCACGCCAATATGTTACGTTTTTATGACATTCTCAGGGAAGAATTCCACCATGACGCTTTCTGTTTTCTGCATTTTGCTGTTCGCCGCGCTGTTGCATGCCAGCTGGAATGCCATTGTTAAAGCTGGAAACGATAAACTGTACTCAGCGATCGGTGTCAGCGGTTCTGCTGCAATTATGGCATTGATTTGCTTACCCTTTGCGCCGCAACCTTCCGCCGCCAGCCTGCCGTTTTTAGCCGTCTCAACTGTGTTGCAAATTGTATATACCGTCCTGGTCGCCAAAACCTATCAGGTTTCGGATATGAGCCAGACCTATCCGTTAATGCGCGGCACAGCGCCGCTGCTGGTCGCAATTATCAGCGTCCTGTTTCTTGGCGATAGCCTCTCTATTCTAGCCTGGGTGGGGATTGCCACGATCTGTCTGGCGATCCTCGGCATGGCGTTTAACGGACGCAGCAGCTCGCAACGCGGGATCGTGCTGGCGCTCATTAACGCCTGCTTTATCGCCGGATATACGCTGGTTGATGGCACCGGCGTACGTTTATCAGAAACCGCGCTGGGTTATACGCTGTGGACCTTCTTTCTGAACGGCTCCTGCCTGCTGGGCTGGGCGATGATTGCCCGACGCCGGGAAGCGTCACGCTATCTGGTACAGCAGTGGAAGAAAGGTATTCTTGGCGGAATTGGCACAATGGGTTCTTACGGTCTGGCGCTGTGGGCCATGACTCAGGCTCCGTTGGCGGTAGTCGCTGCGCTGCGTGAAACTTCCATCCTGTTTGGCGCGCTGCTCGCGTGGCTGCTACTGAAAGAGAAGGTTGCCGGAATACGTCTTGTTGCAGCTGGAGGCATTGCCATAGGCGCAGTTTTGCTACGCTTATCATGACCTCTGTAAACCCGATGCAATCCGGCAACATTTGTTGCCGCTTTTTGTTTACATTTCCTGCCGTTCATCGTTTAAACATTCCAGCCCACTATCTGGCCTTCTTTTTCTGTTGTGGTAGATTCCACGCGCATTTACGGGAAAGTTCAGCACCTTATTCTTATTTTTTCACTTTTTGAAAAGTAATCAGCGAAATGAAAAGGCATAGAAGCGTCAATTTGTTGTTGATGTTGGTATTACTGGTGGCGGTAGGTCAGATGGCGCAAACCATTTATATCCCCGCGATTGCTGATATGGCACGTGAACTGAACGTTCGCGAAGGGGCGGTGCAAAGCGTGATGGCCGCCTATCTGTTGACCTACGGTCTGTCACAACTGATTTACGGCCCACTTTCCGATCGCGTTGGCCGCCGCCCGGTGATCCTCGCCGGGATGTCCATTTTTATGCTGGCTACGCTGGTCGCCATAACCACCCACAGCCTGACGGTATTGATTATCGCCAGCGCAATACAGGGGATGGGAACGGGCGTCGGCGGTGTGATGGCGCGAACGTTACCGCGCGACCTGTACGAAGGCACGCAGTTACGCCACGCTAATAGCCTGTTAAACATGGGGATTCTTGTCAGCCCACTGCTGGCACCATTGATTGGCGGTATGCTGGATACCCTGTGGAACTGGCGTGCCTGTTACATCTTCCTGCTGGTGCTGTGCGCAGGCGTCACGTTTAGCATGGCGCGCTGGATGCCGGAAACGCGCCCCGCAGGTGCTCCGCGTCCACGGCTTATCGCCAGCTACAAAACGCTGTTTGGCAACAGCTCTTTCACCTGTTACGTGCTGATGCTGATCGGCGGCCTGGCGGGCGTTGCGGTCTTCGAAGCCTGTTCCGGTGTGTTGTTAGGCGCGCGTCTCGGCTTAAGCAGCATGGTGGTCAGTATCCTGTTTATTCTACCCATTCCGGCGGCGTTTTTTGGTGCCTGGTTCGCCGGTCGCCCGAATAAGCGTTTCTCGACGCTAATGTGGCAGTCGGTTATCTGCTGTCTGGTCGCCGGTTTGATGATGTGGATCCCTGGTCTGTTCGACGTGATGAACGTCTGGACGCTGCTGGTTCCCGCCGCACTGTTTTTCTTCGGCGCCGGGATGCTGTTTCCGCTGGCAACCAGCGGCGCAATGGAGCCTTTCCCGTTCCTGGCCGGTACTGCTGGTGCGCTGGTTGGTGGATTACAAAACATTGGTTCCGGCGTGCTGGCGTGGTTCTCCGCCATGCTGCCGCAGACCGGGCAAGCCAGTCTGGGCCTGCTGATGACCCTTATGGGGCTGTTGATTTTTGTTTGCTGGCTTCCGCTGGCGTCACACGTGTCGCATCAGGGACAGGCGGTTTAAGCGTATGATGGCCCGGCTTCTCGCCGGGCTTTTCACACTCAGGGGCAATCATGGTATTCAACAACGGCTCCAGCGCCGGACGCCATGCCCCTTCCTCACCATCATAGAACTGCGTATCCGCATTGATAGCATAGGGAATTTTCGCTTTCTTCAGCTCGCAAGCCATAAAGCGGGCAAACGCCATTTGCGAGGCAGAAGGCGCGTTCCTGATGGTTTCTCCCGGCGACCAGCCTCCTACCCAACTAACATGACCGGTTTTCTGCTGCCAGTGAATGGCGGTATTGATACGGGCGCGAATGGCGGCCTTTTCTGCCGCTGTCCCTGAGGTCCACGGGTATTTACCGTTATTTTTCAGCGGCCCCCACGGGAAGATATGCCATTGAGCCAACACGGTATTCTGACTTTGCGGCGGCAACTTTAGGTTGGGCAAATCTTCCGGAGCGGCATGCAGTTTCGGCGCGATAAATATCATTCGCTGTGGATCGATGGCATGGATGGTACGGATGGTTTTGTCATACACCCTATTGAGCGACGCCTGATTATGGTTGAGCTTATCAGAGGGTTCATATATCAGGTCGAAACCCAGCAACGGCGAACTTTGACCAAAGTAATGCGCCACCGCCACCCACCAGTTAACCACCTCTTTTTCGTTACTGGCACTGGGGTCTTTTTTATACTCGTCAGCCTGATAGGCGATTATCGGGATCACGCCATACTGCTCGCAGGCTTCCACCAGCTTGCGCAGATGAATGAGCCGCGCCTCCGTAGGCTCACCCGCCACGCGAATGCGCACGTGGGTCAACCCTTTCGCCTTATAATCCCTCACCACCAGCGGATCGAATTCACGGATGCCCCGATCGGTACGCGCCCAATCTACGTCCATCCCAACCCCAAGCTGCTGCACATACTGCGCCGCCGTCAACGCAGGTTGCGCGGCACACACGGTGGCGCTGGCCAACAGTAAAAGGGAAACAATCGGCTTTAACACGGTCGTCCTTACGCAAATCATCAGGAGTGATATCACGTATTTAGCACGCTTTTTCACTTTCCGTGTAGAGCGAAAGCGTAAAAAATATTCGCGACCCGCTTATTTAACCTGCTCCTGTAGCCAGCCAATAAACGCCTCGATTTTCGGCCACTGCCTGCCGGGCAGCGTAGTGATGTAGTAATGTTGATGGCATTTCAGCGCCATATCGCCAAAAGGCGCAATCAATTCTCCGCTGTCGAGGCGTTTTTGCACCAGCCGTTTTCGGCCCATCGCCACGCCGATATGGTTCATTGCCGCAATCACTGCTAAATCAGAACGATCAAAACCAATCCCCGACGATGTCGGCAAATTCGCCGCAAAATGCTGCGCCCAACTGTGCCACTCATCGGTCCCGGAATCGTTACTCCACGCCTGTCTGTCGTGCAGCAACGTACAGTGCGGCAAATTCACCAGCGAACCGGTAAGGTCATGGCGGCGGGCGTAGTCCGGGCTGCACACCGGCAGGATCTCTTCATCCATCAGGAAGTGATGCGTGAGTTGCGCGGAGGGTGCATCGTCAAAATAGATGGCGAGATCGATACCCGCACGCTGTAGATTGACGTTGTCGTTCCCGGTCAACATGGTTAGCGAAATTGACGGATAGCGACGGGTAAAGTCGCCGAGCGCCGGAACCAGCCAGCACTGGGCGATAGAAGGCCGTGAGTAGACGGTGAGCGTCCCCGAGAGCTCCTGATTCTTAATATCAAGAATCTCCTGGTTGAGCGTGTCCAGTGACGATTTCAGCGCCCAAAATACCCGCTTACCCTCATGAGTGAGTTCCACTTTGCGATGAGAACGAACAAATAATTGGATGCCAAGCTCATCTTCAAGCTGATTTATGCGATGGCTGACGGCGCTGGGACTCAATGACAGCTCGTCTGCTGCCAGCGCAAACGACTGATGCCGGGCCGCCACTTCAAAAGTATACAGCTTTGACAGCTGCCAGCCGTTGAGCAGCCGGTTTCTGACTTCGCGTAGGGGATCCATTCTCACCTCCTGTCCTCCTGATTCATGCGCTGGAGTGTAAAAAAGTTCGCTGTAAAAATCAGCATAAAGGTGATTCAGAGTGAACCATATCGCATAAACCAAGCGCAATTAGACATAAATCACTCATTTGATGCAATCTGGCTCATGTGAAGGGGGATTTATATCGTTTGTCAGACCCTGCCTTATTTTTGTCCAATAACCCTATATTAATCACAGGGCAAGGTGAGTTATGCACTCTCAAATCTGGGTTGTGAGCACGCTGCTGATAAGCATCGTGTTAATCGTTTTGACCATCGTGAAGTTCAAATTCCACCCGTTTCTGGCGCTGCTGCTAGCCAGCTTCTTCGTGGGTACAATGATGGGCATGGGGCCGCTGGATATGGTCAATGCCATTGAGAGTGGCATCGGCGGTACGCTGGGCTTCCTCGCCGCGGTTATCGGCCTTGGGACCATTCTGGGCAAAATGATGGAAGTGTCCGGCGCGGCTGAACGCATTGGCCTGACGCTCCAGCGCTGCCGTTGGCTATCCGCCGACGTCATAATGGTACTGGTTGGGTTGATTTGCGGGATCACGCTGTTTGTGGAAGTCGGCGTGGTGCTGTTGATTCCGCTGGCTTTTTCGATTGCCAAAAAGACCAATACCTCACTGCTGAAGCTGGCGATCCCGCTGTGTACGGCGCTGATGGCGGTGCACTGCGTCGTCCCGCCGCATCCGGCTGCCCTGTTCGTGGCGAACAAGCTGGGCGCGGACATTGGCACGGTGATTGTCTACGGCTTACTGGTCGGCTTGATGGCCTCGCTGATCGGTGGTCCTCTGTACCTGAAATTCCTGGGTAACCGTCTGCCGTTTAAACCGGTTCCGGCTGAGTTTTCTGACCTTAAAGTGCGTGACGAAAGTACACTGCCGTCGCTGGGTGCTACGCTGTTTACCGTTCTGCTGCCGATTGGCCTGATGCTGGTAAAAACCGTCGCTGAGCTGAACATGGCGAAAGGCAGCACGGTGTATACGCTGCTGGAGTTTATTGGTAACCCGATCACCGCGATGTTTATTGCCGTTTTCGTGGCCTATTACATCCTCGGCCTGCGTCAGCATATCGGCATGGGTACGTTGCTGACTCACACTGAAAACGGTTTTGGCTCCATTGCTAACATTTTGCTGATTATCGGTGCAGGCGGCGCGTTCAACGCTATCCTCAAGAGCAGCGGGCTGGCGGATACTCTTGCACTGATCCTCTCGAACATGCATATGCACCCGATTCTGCTGGCGTGGCTGGTGGCGTTAATCCTGCATGCCGCGGTGGGTTCCGCCACGGTGGCAATGATGGGCGCCACGGCAATCGTGGCACCGATGCTGCCGCTCTATCCCAACGTCAGCCCGGAGATCATCGCCATTGCTATCGGTTCCGGCGCTATTGGCTGCACGATCGTTACCGATTCTCTCTTCTGGCTGGTGAAGCAATACTGCGGTGCCACCCTGAATGAAACGTTTAAATACTATACGACCGCGACATTTATCGCGTCCGTGATTGCACTGGCTTGCACATTCCTGCTTTCCTTTATTATCTAAGCGCAAAGAGACTGACTATGGAAAACATTCAAACACTTATCGCCCAGTATCCTTTAGTGGAAGATCTGGTTGCTCTCAAGGAGACAACCTGGTTTAACCCTGGCACCACCTCTCTTGCGGAAGGTTTACCGTATGTTGGCCTGACTGAACACGATGTTCAGGATGCTCACGCCCGTCTGACGCGCTTTGCTCCGTACCTGGCAAAGGCATTCCCGGAAACCGCGGCCACCGGCGGTATTATTGAATCTGAGCTGGCCGCGATTCCGGCCATGCAAAAGCGGCTGGAGAAAGAGTATGGGCAGCGCATCAATGGCGAAATTCTGCTGAAGAAAGACAGTCACCTGCCAATTTCTGGCTCGATTAAAGCCCGTGGTGGCATTTATGAAGTACTTACCCACGCGGAAAAACTGGCGCTGGAAGCCGGTCTGCTGACCACACAAGACGATTACAGCGTTCTGCTTTCACCCGAGTTCAAACAGTTCTTCAGCCAGTACAGCATCGCGGTAGGCTCCACCGGTAACCTCGGCATGTCGATTGGCATTATGAGCGCCCGTATCGGCTTTAAGGTGACGGTGCATATGTCTGCCGACGCTCGCGCATGGAAAAAAGCCAAACTGCGCAGCCACGGTGTGACGGTCGTGGAGTATGAAGAAGATTACGGCGTGGCGGTTGAACAGGGCCGTAAGGCGGCGGAGTCCGATCCAAACTGCTTCTTTATCGATGATGAAAACTCGCGCACGCTGTTTTTAGGCTATGCGGTGGCCGGACAGCGCTTAAAGGCGCAGTTTGCCCAGCAGGGGCGCGTGGTGGATGCAGACCATCCACTGTTTGTTTACCTGCCATGCGGCGTCGGCGGTGGCCCTGGCGGCGTGGCGTTTGGCCTGAAGCTGGCGTTTGGCGATAACGTGCACTGCTTCTTCGCAGAACCCACCCATTCACCGTGCATGCTACTGGGGATTTATACCGGGCTGCACGATACGATTTCCGTGCAGGATATTGGCATCGACAACCTGACGGCGGCGGATGGGCTGGCTGTCGGCCGTGCGTCTGGCTTTGTTGGCCGGGCAATGGAACGTCTGCTCGACGGTCTGTACACCCTGGACGATCAGACTATGTACGATATGCTGGGCTGGCTGGCGCAGGAAGAAGGTATTCGCCTCGAACCGTCAGCGCTAGCAGGGATGGCCGGTCCGCAACACGTTTGCGCCTCTGCTGACTATCAGCACATGCACGGCTTCAGCGCGGATCAGCTCAATAACGCTACCCATCTGGTGTGGGCGACCGGCGGCGGAATGGTCCCGGAAGATGAAATGGCGCAATATCTGGCCAAAGGACGTTAAATACCGCTGAGCTTAACGCAGCATCGCCATCAGCTCCATCGGTGAGCGATGCTGCTTAAGCAGGTCACGCATCACGCGCATATGCGGTGCGGTATGGCTGAAGAAAGCCTGATAGCCTGCACACAGCACGCCCTTTCCATTTTCCTCGCAGTACGCAGGACAATCACCGTGGTAATACTGAAACAATGAGCATGTCTGGCAACGCGTATTCATTGATGACATGGTCTGTCGTTCAATCTGTGCCGTCAGACCACACCACTGGCGAAGCGTTTTATCGAAAAGCTGGATAGATATCTGATTAATATCTTCACGTACCCAGATATCAAATATCGTAATTAAAAATCGGCCCCACGCCTCAGACGTAACCGATTCGTCTGTCAGATGACCTGAACCATCGTGCTTAACCAGCGGAATAAATTGTACCAGGCGAACATTTCCTTGTTGCAAACCACGGTACACTTCAACCGGTTGTAAACACTTCTGATGGTCAATCACCACGTTTAAAACATCATCACTAACATCCATGTTCTCACATCCTGTCATGCAAAATTCCCGATAAATACGATAAGTTGGCGAACATGCGTTACAGCAAACAGCATTGCGAGGGATAACACCGCGAGGGAGATCATAAATTTGTCACGCACCGCGCGAGATTCAGAAAAATCGCTATGACTCACATCCATCAGATTACGGCTGCGGGTGTAGCGCCAGAGGATAATCGCCACTATCACCAGCACAACTACCGATATCCAGAACAGCACTCCCGCCTGGTGCCAGTTGTGCTTAATCGCCAGCGCCATTAACGCGCCATAGCCCAACAACGTGCGAAACCAGGCAAGTGAAGTCCGCTCCGGTTGTAACCCCGGGTCAGCGATGCGTCGCGATTTGCGGCTATCCGGCATACAGCACCAGCGTCATGACAATCACCGCCACAATAGTCAGCATGACGCTGATAATCAGCAGGCTGTGGGTGTAGGGCAAGTCCTCTTTCAGTCGCATCGCCTTTTCATTACGTAGCCAGCGCAGGTAGCCGTAGATCGCCAGACCGCCGGCAAACAGACACAGCAACAAGGCAAGCGCCTCACGGATGACCGGCGTGGCAAAATCCGGGGCCAGTTGATCAAGGCCAACCCCCGCCGCCAGAAATCCGAGCGCGGTGCGGATCCACGCCAGAAAAGTACGCTCATTTGCCAGTGAGAAGCGATAATCCGGTGCTTCTCCAAGGCGAGAAATCTTCATGACAGCTCCTTAAATATTGTTGTCTGGTCGTTATACCGGAACAGTTAAGGAGTATGAACCTGATTCTCAAACGAGAGGGCGAGTCGGGTGATGAGACAATGGGAAAGAGAGAGGGTGTTTGTAATGCCGGATGGTGAGTTGCGTTTTATCCGGCCTACAGGAGATGCAGGCCGGATAAGTCAGTTTTAACCTAATCCCCAGAAGATCACCGCCAGCAGCTGTGGCGTGATAATCCTCAGGAACATAACCAGCGGATAAACGGTGGCGTAGGAGAGCGCTGCCGCCCCGCTGGTAGCATGCAGGTTATTAGCAAACGCCAGAGCCGGGGGATCGGTCATTGAGCCAGCCAGCATGCCGCACAGCGTCAGATAGTTCATTTTGACAAATAGACGAGCTAACAAACCCACGGTAATCAGCGGAATCGCAGTAATGAAAATACCGTACCCCACCCAGCTCAGGCCATCGCCCTGCGTCAGAGTATCGACAAAATCACCGCCTGACTTCAGACCAACTACCGCGAGAAACAGCACGATACCCAACTCTCGCAGCGCCAGGTTAGCGCTGGGAGGCATAAACCAGTACAGCTTACCAATGCTGCCAATACGCCCCAGGATCAAGGCCATAATCAGCGGCCCACCGGCCAGACCCAGTTTTAACGCCACCGGAAACCCTGGGATGAACAGCGGAATTGAACCCAGTAGAACACCCAGCCCGATACCGATAAATACCGGCAGCATCTGCACTTGCTGCAGTTTTTGCTGCGCGTTACCCACAACATTGGCAACGGCATCAATAGACGAAGGGCGCCCCACCAGATTGAGGATATCCCCGAATTGCAGGCTGGCGTCACTGCTGGCTACCAGCTCAACACCCGCACGGTTCAGGCGGGAAATCACCACGTCGTAACGTTCTTTAAAGTGCAGGTCACGGATACGTTTACCCAGCACCTGCTCGTTAGTCACCACCACACGTTCGACGCGTAAATCGGTACCTCGCGTAGACAGCGATGTATCCACCTCCTGCCCAATCACCACCTGCGCGTTATGCAGGTCAGCAGGCTGCCCGACCAGGTGGAGCAGGTCGCCCAACTGGATAACAGTCCCTGGCGACGGCACCATCAATGTCTCGTCACGTTTCAGACGCGAGCAGATAATTTTGTCGCTGTTCAGAATCGGGACATCCTGAATTGCCATATTGTTGATGTTTGGGTTTTCCACGCGGATGTTCATCGTCTGAATCAGTGCGTGCCCATTGGTTAACGTGGATTCATGCTGCTGGGCTTCAGCATCGACGTTAACGCGGAAAATAAGGCGCATCAGCCACATGGTCAGTAAAATTCCGCAAATGCCGAAAGGATAAGCCATGGCATAGCTCATCCCCATCTGGTCAACCACATCGCCAGGCGTACCCAAATCGCGCAGAATTTGCTGCCCCGCACCTAACGCCGGGGTATTGGTGACCGCTCCAGAGAATATTCCCAGCACCACAGGGAGAGGAATGGCAAAAATCTTATGCAGGATCGCGGTGACCAGGCCACCCATGATGACAATCAGCACAGCAAACAGATTCAGCCGCAGGCCCGAAACGCGCAGAGAAGCAAAAAAGCCCGGCCCCACCTGAATACCAATGGTGTAGACGAAAAGAATCAGGCCAAATTCCTGAATAAAATGCAGCATGTCGCCGCTCAGGGTCATCCCTGCCTGATCGACAAAATGCCCGACAATAATGCCGCCGAACAGCACACCTCCAATGCCAAAACCCACACCACGTATTTTTATGTTGCCGATCCATAACCCGACAACTGCCACCAATGCCAGAACGCTGACCGTCAATGCTATATCACTCATATCCTGTTCCCTGTGAATAACATCATTAAGTAAATGGATTCTCGCAGAGTACAGTCGCAATGTATGGGTGGTAAAGCACAAAAAAGCCCCGTCATTTCTGGCGGGGCAAAGGCATGGAGCTATTTAACTATCTAATGCGGGACGTTCGCTGATGGCGATACGTTGTGGAGCAATGGTTTCAGGTTCATTCCGGGTCAAATCAATATGCAGCAAGCCGTTAGTGAAGCTTGCGCCGGAGACCTCCATATTTTCAGCCAGCGTAAAGCTCAGGCTGAACGGCTGAGTAACCAGCCCCTGATGCAACCATTTGGTCTCTTTTTCCGGCTGCTGCGGCGTACCTTTCACTGTCAGGCGCGTGCCTTCCAGTTGAATATCCAGATCTTCCTGGCGGAAACCGGCTAACGCAAGGGTAATGCGGTAGTGGTTATCATCGCTCTTTTCGATGTTATAAGGCGGGAAGCTCTGGCTTTCACCGGTGTTTTGCAAGGCATTGGCCAGTTTGTCAAAACCGATCCATTGACGCAGCAGCGGGGATAAATCGTAGTTACGCATAATAATCTCCTTCTAAGAAGCGAGTAGGTACCTTTCGGCTCCCTGACGGCAAGCCGATGACTTAGCAAGGCCGCCTGAAGCGGCCTACAGAATTAGTTGATTTCGATGCGGCGCGGTTTGTTCGCTTCAGGAATCACGCGCTCAAGATCGATATACAGCAGACCATTTACCAGGTTTGCGCCGCGAACATGAATGTTCTCCGCTAACTGGAACTTGCGTTCAAAGTTGCGCTCGGCAATACCCTGATACAGGTAAGTACGTTCTTTTTGATCGTCCGCATGGGCGCCTTTTACCACCAGCAGATTGTCCTGGGCAGTAATTTCCAGTTCGCTTTCAGCAAAACCGGCAACGGCAATTGCAATGCGGTAATGGTTTTCGTCTACCAGCTCAACGTTGTACGGAGGGTAGCCGCCATTGCTCTGGCCCTGATTGTTTTCCAGCAGGTTAAACAGACGGTCAAAACCAATAGCAGAACGGTACAGCGGGGATAAATCAAAGTTACGCATAATCAATAGCTCCTGAAATCAGCGAGAATATTGACCTTCCATCATGGACAGGTCAGGTAGCCAGGACACCCATCAGGCATGCCCTTCATTTGTCTACACTCTAAAAATGGGTCTTAATACAAACTTTTCAAGCGTATTCATCTGACTTTTTTTGCAGTTTGTTGTCTATTGCATACACTGGGGGGAGCAGTTGTTCTCGTTAAATCGCGATGGCCGCCACAGTGCGACGAAATGGTGATGTTATTTTCGCAACGGATCGCTTTAACTCACCATGCAAACACGATAAATACAGATGAATAAATGATGATTAAAAAAATGTTGGTAACACTGACGATGTGTAGTGGGATGGTGTTTGTAAGCGGCTGTTCCAGCATCATGTCACATACAGGTGGCAAAGAAGGGACGTATCCTGGCACGCGAGCCAGTGCCACAATGATTAGCGAAAGTGATACGAACTGGGGAACCAAGTCGCTGGCGATTCTGGATATGCCTTTTACCGCGGTGCTCGATACGGTATTGCTACCTTGGGATCTCTTTCGCAAAGATAACTCGGTGAGATCCCGCGTAGAAAAGAGCGAGGAGAGAACCCAGGCCACGAACGCCGTTATTCCCCCGGCAGAAATGTCTGCTCCATAAATTAACGCCCGGTTTCAGTCACCCACAGCTGGCGGAAACCCTCGACGTCTTCCATCCACGCAACCTGTCGACCATCAGGGGAGAAGACGATCGCATCGGCCGACGGCGGGTTATCATGACGTTCCGTTAAAAAATCAATTTCGCCCGTTTGAACATCACAACAGGCAATTCTGTTCTCCAGTACAAATCCCAGCCATTTCCCCGATGGGTGCCAGTTAAAGGCTGACTGAATATTCGTAGCGCACTGGGTAAGCTGACGCAGCGATCCGCCCTGTGGGGAAATCAGCCATAGCTGCACAATACCGTTGTCATCACGCATTAAAAACGCAATCTCAGATGCCTTTGGATTACTGCGTACCCAGTGGCGAGGCTGATTCACCAGCCCCGGAAAGGCGCGCTCATGGGTAAACGTCAGACGGCGTTGGCGAATACCGGATGGCGGCGCAGGCATGGTCATGTCAGTCCCCTCCAGAGGCGCGTCCCCCGGCTGTTTCCAGCCGCTTTCATCCTGTGGCAAATCAACAATAAACAGCTCCGGTACTTTCTCGCCAGTGGCTGATAGCGTATCACCGATAAACGCCAGCCTGTTTTCTCCAACCCAGCCCTCTTCATAGGCGCGGTTAATCTCATCGCTACCCGGTTTTGGCGTTGGTGTCGTCTGGCTCACCAGCACACACCAGTAGCTACCGCTGTATTCACGGGGATGCTGCGCGGAGACATTCACCGGACCATACGGTGCAGCCACGCCGACGTTGCGTAAATCGAGCGCCGGAGAGCGCTCATGCAGAACATGGTCGTTATAGGTGAAACTGACAAACTCACCGTTTGGGCTAAAGACATGCACATGACTCCCGCCGCGCAGCGCACCTGGCGTATAGGGCGCAGTAATATCCATTGCATCCAGATTCTCCACCCCAGCCTGCGTAACAATCACCCCACGGCGATGATGGAAGTCGTAATACCATGTTTCATCAGGATTTTCAGGCCCGTGAATGAATACATATTTTTCCGACTTTGGATGAACGGTCACCACGCCAACGTGCGATCCCTGAGTAGCCCGGTAAATCACCTCCAGCTCGCCAGTATGGATATTGACGCGCTCAATTGTTTCACCGGTAAAGGAAGCGCCGGAAGGGCGCACATCAAAGACCAGCCACTGGCTGTCCGGTGTCCAGGTGTTGATATTGGTAAGCTGATGATTACGCGGCGTAAAGGTGATTTGCTTCATGGGATGCCCTGATACAAGACGATTAAAACAATCATACTTCACAAGCACTTCACTTTCAGGCTTTAGCGTATCGCCATCTTCATTTTTGCGGACAGAAAGATGGAACATTTTGACGTAGCGATTATCGGTTTAGGTCCGGCAGGCGCAGCGCTGGCGCGACAGTTAAGCGGAAAAATGCGCGTGATTGCGTTGGATAAAAAACGCCAGTGCGGTAACGAAGGTTTCACTAAACCCTGCGGCGGTCTGCTGGCCCCGGACGCCCAGCGTTCGTTTATCCGCGACGGGATAACCTTACCCGTTGATGTTATCGCCAACCCGCAGATTTTTAGCGTTAAAACGGTTGATGTTGCCGCTTCTTTGACGCGTAACTACCAGCGCAGCTACATTAATATCAACCGCCATGCTTTTGATTTATGGCTTAAATCTCTCATCCCTGATGATGTGCAGGTGTATCACGACAGCCTGTGCCGGAAAATCTGGCGCGAGGGCGATAAATGGCATGTTATCTTCCGCGCCGACGGTTGGGAGCAGCAGATCACTGCACGTTATCTGGTGGGGGCAGACGGTGCGAACTCACTGGTGCGCCGTCATCTCTATCCACAGCACCAAATCCGTAAATATGTCGCGATTCAACAATGGTTTGCGGAAAAGCATCCCGTACCGTTCTATTCCTGTATTTTTGATAACGATGCAACTGACTGTTATTCCTGGAGTATCAGCAAAGATGGCTATTTTATCTTTGGTGGCGCCTACCCCATGAAGGACGGACAGGCACGCTTTGACGCGCTGAAAGAGAAGCTGGAAGCGTTCCATTTCCAGTTCGGCAAACCGGTGAAAAGTGAAAAATGTACGGTGCTATTCCCCTCACGCTGGAAAGACTTCGTCTGCGGCGAGGACAACGCATTTTTGATTGGTGAAGCGGCCGGTTTTATCAGCGCCAGCTCGCTGGAAGGGATTAGCTATGCGCTGGACAGCGCGGAGATCCTCAAATCGGTACTGCTGCGGGATACGCCAGATATGAATCACGCTTACCGTAAAGCCACCCGCAAGTTACGACTCAAACTGTATGGCAAAATCCTGAAAAGCCGGGCCCTGACGTCGGCATTTTCCCGTAAATGGATTATGCGCAGCGGCGTTGCGCGTATTCCCCAGGGAGACCATTCAGCACCACAAATCATGGCTGAAACGGGGCAAATACGACGAAGCATTTGCCCATAACATCTTAATTCAGTGCAAACTTCTCTATGGCGTACGCGACGCCATCTTCAAGATTGGATTTGGTCACGAAGTTGGCGATTTCTTTGACTGATGGAATAGCGTTGTCCATGGCAACGCCCACACCTGCGTATTCAATCATCGCGATGTCGTTTTCCTGATCGCCAATCGCCATCACCTCTTCGGCTTTAATGCCTAACGCATCGGCCAGCGATTTTACGCCCGTCCCTTTATTGACGCGTTTATCGAGGATTTCGAGGAAATACGGCGCACTTTTCAGCACGGTGTACTTCTCTTTTACTTCCGCAGGTAGACGAGAGATAGCTTTATCGAGGATCTCCGGCTCGTCAATCATCATCACTTTCAGGAACTGGGTTGCGGGATCCATTTTCTCGGCTTCACAGAACACTAGCGGGATGGTCGCGACAAACGATTCGTGCACCGTGTAGTAGCTGATATCACGGTTCGCGGTATACAGCGTATTGCGATCGAGGGCGTGGAAATGCGAGCCGACTTCCCGGGAGAGCTGCTCCAGGTAACGATAATCATCATAGCTCAGCGCGGTTTGCGCCACGGTACTGCCATCCCCTGCTTTCTGCACCAGCGCACCGTTGTAGGTAATGCAGTAGTCACCGGGCTGTTCCATATGTAGTTCTTTCAGATAGCTGTGAACGCCGGCATACGGGCGTCCCGTGGTCAGCACCACATTCACACCACGCGCGCGTGCCGCGGCAATCGCCGTTTTGACCGCTGGTGAAATGGTGTGATCGGGTAGCAGAAGTGTGCCATCCATGTCGATAGCAATAAGTTTGATAGCCATGAGTTCCCCGGATTAAATGAGTCCGTCCTCATGCTAACGCGATTCCGCTCAAAAAACAGCTACGAAAAGGGGGATAGAAAGGGGAATCGAGATTCCCCTTTTTGTAGATTGGTTGTCGTTTGTAGGTCTGATAAGCAACGCGCCATCAGGCACAATACAACGTCTTGCCGGATGGCGGCGTAAACCGCCTTATCCGGCCTACAGATTGGCTTAAATATCGATGTTCGCCGCTTTCAGGGCGTTTTCTTCGATAAATGCGCGACGCGGTTCAACGGCATCGCCCATCAGCGTGGTGAACAGCTGGTCGGCAGCAATCGCATCCTTCACGGTAACGCGCAGCATACGACGGCTTTCCGGATCCATGGTGGTTTCCCACAGCTGTTCCGGGTTCATCTCGCCCAGACCTTTATAACGCTGGATAGCGAGGCCACGACGAGACTCTTTCTGCAGCCATTCCAGCGCCTGCTCAAAGCTGGCAACCGGCTGGCGACGCTCGCCACGTTCGATAAACGCATCGTCTTCGATCAGCCCACGCAGCTTCTCGCCAAGCGTACAAATACGATGGTACTCGCCACCGGTCACAAATTCATGTTCCAATGGATAGTCAGTATCGACACCGTGGGTACGCACCCGGATCACCGGTTCGAACAGGTTCAGTTCAGCGTCTTTACGCACGAAGCTATTCCAGGTGCTGCCGTGCATTTCGTTTTCATTAAGCACGTTAACCAACTGGGAAACCCAGGCCGTAACTTTCGCTTCATCAGCCAGATCGGCTTCAGGCAGCGTCGGTTGATAAACCAGCTCTTTCAGCAGCGCTTTCGGGAAACGACGTTCCATACGGCCAATCATTTTCTGCGTCGCGTTGTATTCAGAAACCAGTTTCTCTAACGACTCACCGGAAAGGGCCGGTGCGCTGGCGTTGGTGTGCAGCGTTGCGCCATCCAGAGCGATAGAGATCTGATACTGATCCATCGCTTCGTCATCTTTAATGTACTGTTCCTGCTTGCCTTTTTTCACTTTGTACAGCGGTGGCTGTGCAATGTAAACGTGGCCGCGTTCAACGATTTCCGGCATCTGACGATAGAAGAAGGTCAACAGCAGCGTACGAATGTGCGAGCCGTCGACGTCGGCATCGGTCATGATGATGATGCTGTGATAACGCAGTTTGTCCGGGTTGTACTCGTCACGACCGATGCCACAGCCGAGCGCGGTGATCAGCGTCGCAACTTCCTGAGAGGAGAGCATCTTGTCAAAGCGCGCTTTCTCGACGTTGAGGATTTTACCCTTCAGCGGCAGAATCGCCTGGTTTTTACGGTTACGGCCCTGCTTCGCAGAACCGCCCGCGGAGTCCCCTTCCACAAGGTACAGTTCGGACAGCGCCGGGTCACGTTCCTGACAGTCCGCCAGCTTGCCCGGCAGACCGGCTAAGTCGAGCGCGCCTTTACGGCGGGTCATTTCACGCGCACGACGTGCAGCTTCACGAGCACGCGCAGCATCAATAATTTTGCCGACAACGATTTTCGCGTCAGACGGGTTTTCCAGCAGATATTCGCTCAGCAGTTCGTTCATCTGCTGTTCTACCGCCGATTTCACCTCAGAGGAGACCAGCTTGTCTTTGGTCTGTGAGGAGAACTTCGGATCCGGTACTTTCACGGAAACAACGGCAATCAGGCCTTCACGGGCATCGTCACCGGTAGCGCTGACTTTCGCTTTTTTACTGTAGCCTTCTTTGTCCATGTAGGCGTTCAGGGTACGGGTCATCGCCGCACGGAAGCCTGCAAGGTGAGTACCGCCGTCACGCTGTGGAATGTTGTTGGTGAAGCAGTAGATGTTTTCCTGGAAACCATCGTTCCACTGCAGCGCAACTTCAACGCCGATACCGTCTTTTTCGGTGGAGAAGTAGAAGATATTCGGGTGGATCGGCGTTTTGTTTTTGTTGAGGTATTCAACAAACGCCTTGATGCCACCTTCGTAGTGGAAATGGTCTTCTTTGCCGTCACGCTTGTCGCGCAGACGAATAGAGACGCCGGAGTTCAGGAATGACAGCTCACGCAGACGTTTCGCCAGAATGTCGTATTCAAATTCAACAACATTGGTAAAGGTTTCGTGGCTTGGCCAGAAACGGACCTGAGTCCCCGTCAGTTCTGTTTCACCAGTTACTGCCAGCGGCGCCTGCGGCACACCGTGCACGTAAGTTTGCTGATGCACTTTGCCTTCACGACGAATCACCAGTTCCAGCTTCTGTGACAGGGCGTTAACGACGGAAACACCCACGCCGTGCAGACCGCCGGAAACTTTATAGGAGTTATCATCGAATTTACCGCCTGCGTGCAAAACGGTCATGATAACTTCCGCTGCCGAAACGCCCTCTTCCGGGTGAATACCGGTTGGGATACCACGGCCATCATCGGTAACGGACACGGAGTTGTCAGCGTGAATCGTTACCACGATATCTTTACAGTGACCCGCGAGCGCTTCGTCGATAGCGTTATCTACCACCTCGAATACCATGTGGTGCAGACCGGTGCCGTCATCCGTGTCGCCGATATACATACCCGGGCGCTTACGCACCGCATCCAGTCCTTTCAGGACTTTGATACTGGAGGAGTCATAAGAATTCGACATCAACGTTTCTCGCTCATTTTATCTTGGGTTAATCCGTTATTTTACCCTTTTCCACGGTAAACATCTTCGAATTTTCATCGGACATGTCTATAACGTGTTCAGCGCTTATTGCGCTGACAAAGACCTGAGATTGCGTGGCTTTTAAGCGGCTGGCCAGCAGTCCGCGACGCGCGTCATCCAGTTCAGAGGCAAAATCATCTATCAGGTACAGGCAGCGCCGCCCGCTTTCACGGGTCAGGAACTCCCCTTGCGCCAGACGTAAGGCGCACATCAGCAGCTTTAGCTGCCCACGCGACAACGTATCTTCCACCGGCGCACCGTCGGCGCGAATGCGGAAATCCGCCTTATGCGGGCCGTGCGCAGTGTAGGTCAACATGCGATCGCGTTCAAAACTGCGTTCCAGCACTTCGGCATAATCAGTCTCTTTCTCCCAGCCGCGCTGGAATGAGAAGGAGAGCGAAAACTCGGGAAGAAACTGCTGGCAGGTATCCGCCATATCCTGCGCGATACCGGCGCTGTACTCCGCGCGCCAGGTGCTGATTTGTTCCGCCAGTGGGATCAGTTCTTTATCCCACAGGCGCAGTTGCTCATAACGACTCACCTGGCGCAGCGCTGCATTGCGCTGCTTGAGCAGTCGCTTCAGGTTGCTCCAGGCGGTGAAAAATCCGACTTCATTGTGAAAACATCCCCAGTCAAGGAATGCTCTTCTGTATTTGGGGCCGCCATTGAGTAAAGTAAACCCCTCAGGCGTGATCAGCTGCATCGGCATCAGGTGCGCCAGTTCTGCGACCTTGTGCCCGTCAGTGCCGTCAATGCGCACTTTGCTGTCGCCCAGTTTGTCTTTAGTCAGGCCAATCGACGTCTCACGTTCTTCACCCTGCAAGCGCCCGTGTAAAACAAACGACTCCTGCTCGTGGCGAATCACGCGGCCAATCTGCAAACTGCGAAACGCCCGACCGTGGCCGAGCGTATAGATAGCTTCCAGTACGCTGGTTTTGCCGCTGCCGTTCGCGCCAACCAGGAAGTTAAAGCCAGGGGATAAAGCGAGATCCGCGCTTTCAATATTGCGGAAATCTTTGATTAGCAGTCGGGATAGCGACATATCAACTCATAACCAGGGCGTTATCGTCGCAGTTAGTCTGGTTACGGCCAGCGCACAGCAACCGGAGCGTACTGAAGTACGTGAGGATTGCGAGCACTGCCCGGAGCCAGAATAACAAGTAAGATAGCCCGATATTCTTTACAAGCGCATAGGCATGACGACATAGGCTGCGGATTGGCTGGCCGCATCTTCAATCTGTACGCTCGATACGGAATCGGTCAGCAGAATACGCACGTTCTCGCACTTCAGCGCGTTCAGAACGTCCAGTACATAGCTAACGTTAAAGCCGATTTCCAGTTCTGTACCAGGATAGGAGACATCCAGAATTTCTTCTGCTTCTTCCTGTTCCGGGTTGTTGGCGGTGATTTTGAGCTGGTTTTCGCTAACATACAGACGCACGCCGCGGAATTTCTCGTTCGAGAGGATCGCCGCACGCGCAAACGCCTGTTTGAGGATATCGCAACCGGCTTCCAGATGTTTGTCCGGGTTCTTCGGCAATACGCGGCGATAATCCGGGAAACGGCCATCAACCAGCTTGGAGGTGAAGATGAAATCACCAACGTGCGCACGAATGTTGTTGCTGCCAATCTGCACGCGCAGCGGGTTATCGCCGCCGTCGAGCATACGCATCAGTTCAATCACGCCTTTACGCGGTACGATCACCGAATGGCTTGGCAACGGTTGACCAACAGGCATTGAACAGACCGCCAGGCGGTGGCCGTCGGTCGCCACGGTACGCAGCTCTTCCCCTTCGGTTTCAAACAGCATGCCGTTTAAGTAGTAACGTACGTCCTGATGCGCCATCGAAAACTGCGTGGCTTCAATCAGGCGCTTCATCGTCGCCTGCGGCAGGGTGAATTCGACTTCGCTCTGCCAGTCGTCCAGATTCGGGAAGTCGGCGGCAGGCAGCGTAGACAGCGAGAAACGGCTGCGGCCAGAACGCACCAGCATACGGTCGCCTTCCAGTTGAACGGCAATTTCCGCGCCTTCCGGCAATCCACGGCAAATATCGAAGAATTTACGCGCCGGAACGGTGGTAGCACCAGGTTCATGAGGCTGGATCAGCGCCACGCGCGCCACCATCTCCATTTCGAGATCGGTACCGGTCAGCGAAAGCGTGCCGTCAGCAACCTGCAGCAGCAGGTTTCCGAGAATAGGCAGTGTAGGACGTCCACCCAGCGGGCCGCTGACCTGCTGAAGCGGTTTTAATAAATGTTCACGTTCAACGGTAAATTTCATAGCGTCACGAAGATAATGTTCTGATTAAATTGGAGAAATCTTCTTTAATATCATGGCTTTCTTCACGCAACTGCTCAATCTTCCGGCAGGCATGAAGCACGGTAGTATGGTCACGCCCACCAAACGCGTCGCCGATTTCCGGCAAACTGTGGTTAGTGAGCTCTTTTGCCAGCGCCATCGCCATCTGGCGCGGGCGAGCTACCGAGCGAGATCGACGCTTAGAAAGCAGATCCGCAATTTTGATTTTGTAATACTCCGCCACCGTCTTCTGAATATTGTCGATGGTGACCAGCTTTTCCTGCAAAGCCAGCAGATCGCGCAGCGCTTCGCGCACGAAATCGATAGTAATCGCCCGGCCGGTAAAATTGGCGTTGGCGATCACGCGGTTCAGTGCGCCTTCCAGCTCACGTACGTTAGAGCGTAGACGCTTGGCAATAAAGAACGCTACTTCACCTGGCAGACGAATGTCGTTTTCGTCGGCTTTTTTCATCAGGATCGCAACACGCGTTTCCAGTTCAGGCGGTTCGATCGCGACAGTCAGTCCCCAGCCAAAGCGGGATTTCAGACGATCTTCAACGCCGTTGATCTCCTTCGGATAGCGATCCGAGGTCAGGATGATCTGCTGATTGCCTTCCAGCAGGGCGTTAAAGGTGTGGAAAAACTCTTCCTGCGATCGCTCTTTATTCGCGAAGAATTGGATATCGTCAATCAGCAGCGCGTCAACGGAACGGTAGTAGCGTTTAAACTCTTCGATCGCGTTGTTTTGCAGGGCTTTGACCATATCCTGCACAAATCGCTCGGAGTGCATATACACCACTTTGGCGTTTGGCTTACGCGCCATAATGCCGTTACCGACAGCGTGCAGCAGGTGGGTTTTACCCAGACCCGTACCGCCATAAAGGAATAACGGATTGTAGGCGCCGCCAGGATTGTCCGCCACCTGACGTGCCGCCGCGCGCGCCAATTGGTTAGATTTACCTTCAACGAAGTTATCAAACGTGTGTTTGACGTTGACGTTAGAACGATAGGTAGGTTCTGCCGGAGCCGGGACGTTATCCCAGCCTGGACGCGCCGCCGGAGCAGCACGTTGCGGTTGCACTTGCTGAGCCACGTGGGCGGGCGCAACAACGTTGTTGACCGGCGTTTTCAGCGTTTGCGTGACGGGTTTAGTGCCGACTTCAAAGCGCAGCTGTGGGGCATCCGCGCCACAGAAATTATTGAGTAATCCATTAATATTATTAAGGTATTTATCCCTTACCCAATCGAGCACGAAACGGTTTGGCGCATACAAAGCCAGCGTGTTATCGCTCAGTTCCGCCTGCAACGGGCGTATCCACATACTGAACTCTGTGGCTGGTAACTCATCCTGCAATCGGGCAAGACACTGCTGCCAAAGCGAAAGTGACACGGCGGACTCCACTCGAACAAAAGTCGATAAATGACAAAGGCTGAAACATTCATGATTGTTGACGCACATCGACAAGACCCTATGCAAAGGGTGACGTGCGAATTGCTATCTGCAATTTTTACCCGATCAGGATCCATTGAAACGATCAGGACCGCGGATCATAGCGTAAACTGAGAAAGAGATCTTCTGTTTCTCACAGATTCTTCCCGATTTATCCACAGGATGATCCAGAATCGGCTAAGTGTAAACGATCCTGGAGAAGTGCTGCAGGTTTTAGCGCGCATATTGAAAAAATTAATGAGTAAAGATGCTTTACTGCTTAAACGATCTAATAAAGATCCCGAGCGATCCTTGCGCTTTATCCACCAGCCCGTATAATTCTTACCCCCAGCGAGTAACGGTCGCCTTACGGCGTCAACGCTGCCTGTTTTTTACGCGAAACCATGCGGAAAAAAGCGGGAAATAAGGAAAGAGAATTGACTCCGGAGTGTACAATTATTACAATCCGGCCTCTTTAATCACCCACACTGTGGCGTAAGTCGTTCGAAATTCGTTCGGGTATACGCAAAAGTCAGTGAATTTATTCAAGTTTAGGTAGAAATCGCCATGAAACGCACTTTTCAACCGTCTGTACTGAAGCGCAACCGTTCTCACGGCTTCCGTGCTCGTATGGCTAATAAAAATGGTCGTCAGGTTCTGGCACGTCGTCGTGCTAAAGGCCGTTCTCGTCTGACCGTTTCTAAGTAATAAAAGCTAGCCCCTGAGTGGTTAAGCTCGCATTTCCCAGGGAGTTACGTTTGTTAACTCCCACTCATTTCACATTCGTCTTCCAGCAGCCACAACGGGCTGGCACGCCGCAAATCACCATCCTCGGCCGCCTGAATTCGCTGGGGCATCCCCGTATCGGTCTTACAGTCGCCAAGAAAAATGTTAAGCGTGCGCATGAACGCAATCGGATTAAACGTCTGACGCGTGAAAGCTTCCGTTTACGTCAGCACGAGCTTCCAGCAATGGATTTCGTGGTGGTGGCGAAAAAAGGGGTTGCTGACCTCGATAACCGTGCTCTCTCGGAAGCGTTGGAAAAATTATGGCGTCGCCATTGTCGCCTGGCTCGCGGGTCCTGATAGCCCTCATTCGGGTCTATCAACGCCTGATCAGTCCGCTGCTTGGGCCGCATTGCCGTTTCACTCCAACCTGTTCGAGCTACGGAATTGAGGCATTGCGCAGGTTTGGAGTGATAAAAGGCAGTTGGTTGACGGTGAAACGCGTATTAAAATGCCACCCTTTACACCCTGGTGGTGACGATCCCGTCCCGCCCGGACCATTTGATACCAGAGAACACTAACGATGGATTCGCAACGCAATCTTTTAGTCATCGCTTTGCTGTTCGTGTCTTTCATGATCTGGCAAGCCTGGGAGCAGGATAAAAACCCGCAACCTCAGGCCCAACAGACCACGCAGACAACGACCACCGCAGCGGGTAGCGCCGCAGACCAGGGCGTACCGGCCAGTGGCCAGGGGAAACTGATTACGGTTAAAACTGACGTGCTTGATCTGACCATCAACACCCGTGGTGGTGATGTGGAACAGGCTTCACTGCCAGCTTACCCGAAAGAACTCGGTTCTACCGAACCGTTCCAGTTACTGGAAACCACGCCACAGTTCATCTACCAGGCACAGAGTGGCCTGACAGGTCGTGACGGCCCGGATAACCCGGCTAACGGCCCGCGTCCGCTGTACAACGTCGATAAAGACGCGTTTGTACTGGCTGACGGTCAGAACGAACTGCAGATCCCGATGACCTATACTGACGCAGCGGGTAACACATTCACTAAAACGTTTGTTCTTAAGCGTGGTGAATATGCTGTCAACGTTAACTACAGCGTGCAGAACGCCGGCGAAAAACCGCTGGAAATCTCCACCTTTGGTCAGCTGAAGCAATCCATCAATCTGCCATCTCATCGTGACACCGGTAGCAGCAACTTTGCGCTGCACACTTTCCGTGGCGCGGCGTACTCCACGCCGGATGAGAAGTATGAGAAATACAAATTCGACACCATTGCTGAAAACGAAAACCTGAACGTCAATGCTAAAGACGGCTGGGTCGCAATGCTGCAACAGTATTTCGCAACGGCATGGGTTCCGCGTAACGACGGCACCAACAACTTCTATACCGCTAACCTGGGTAACGGCATTGCCGCTATCGGCTATAAATCACAGCCGGTACTGGTACAGCCTGGCCAGACTGGCGCGATGACCAGCACCCTGTGGGTCGGCCCGGAAATTCAGGATAAAATGGCGGCCGTTGCACCGCACCTGGATCTGACCGTGGACTACGGCTGGTTGTGGTTCATTTCTCAGCCGCTGTTTAAACTGCTGAAGTGGATCCATAGCTTCCTGGGTAACTGGGGCTTCTCCATCATCGTTATCACCTTTATCGTTCGTGGCATCATGTACCCGCTGACCAAAGCGCAGTACACATCCATGGCGAAGATGCGTATGCTGCAGCCGAAGATTCAGGCTATGCGTGAACGTCTGGGCGATGACAAACAGCGTCAGAGCCAGGAAATGATGGCCCTGTACAAAGCTGAGAAGGTAAACCCGCTGGGCGGCTGCTTCCCGCTGATCATCCAGATGCCAATCTTCCTGGCGTTGTACTACATGCTGATGGGCTCCATTGAACTGCGTCATGCGCCGTTCGCCCTGTGGATCCATGACCTGTCTGCACAGGACCCATACTACATCCTGCCGATTCTGATGGGCGTGACGATGTTCTTCATTCAGAAGATGTCTCCGACCACCGTAACCGACCCGATGCAGCAGAAGATCATGACCTTCATGCCGGTCATCTTCACCGTGTTCTTCCTGTGGTTCCCGTCAGGTCTGGTGCTGTACTATATCGTCAGCAACCTGGTAACCATTATTCAGCAGCAGCTGATTTACCGTGGTCTGGAGAAACGTGGCCTGCATAGCCGCGAGAAGAAAAACTCCTGATTCGGTGTAGGCCGGATTAGGCGAAGCCGCCATCCGGCAAACGGAACATAAAGTAAAGGGCGGTCATTAGACCGCCTTTTTTATTGCATTAAGAAGAGACAAACCATGAGCCATAACGACACCATCGTCGCTCAGGCCACGCCACCGGGACGTGGTGGCGTGGGTATCCTGCGTATCTCCGGCCTGAAAGCGCGTGAGGTCGCAGAAACCGTACTTGGGAAACTGCCCAAACCGCGTTATGCCGATTATCTGCCGTTCAAAGACGCGGATGGCAGCGCGCTGGATCAGGGGATTGCCTTGTGGTTCCCCGGCCCAAACTCCTTTACCGGTGAAGACGTTTTAGAGCTTCAGGGCCACGGCGGTCCGGTGATTCTTGACCTGCTGCTCAAACGTATTCTGACCATTCCCGGGCTGCGCATTGCCAGACCGGGTGAATTCTCCGAGCGAGCGTTTCTCAATGATAAGCTCGATTTAGCCCAGGCCGAGGCGATTGCCGACCTGATCGATGCCAGCTCAGAGCAAGCCGCTCGCTCGGCGCTGAACTCGTTGCAGGGCGCATTTTCCGCACGGGTAAATCATCTTGTGGAAGCGCTCACTCACCTGCGCATCTATGTTGAAGCAGCGATCGACTTCCCGGATGAAGAAATCGACTTCCTGTCTGACGGCAAGATTGCAGCGCAACTCAACAGCGTTATCACCGATCTTGATGCCGTGCGTGCGGAAGCGCGTCAGGGCAGCCTGCTGCGCGAAGGGATGAAGGTGGTGATTGCCGGTCGGCCAAATGCCGGGAAATCAAGCCTGCTGAACGCGCTGGCTGGCCGTGAGGCGGCCATTGTCACCGATATCGCTGGGACTACTCGCGACGTGCTGCGTGAGCATATTCATATCGACGGTATGCCTCTGCACATCATCGACACCGCCGGTCTACGTGATGCCAGCGATGAAGTTGAACGCATCGGTATCGAACGTGCCTGGCAGGAAATTGAACAGGCCGACCGTGTACTGTTTATGGTGGATGGCACCACCACCGACGCCGTGGACCCGGCAGATATCTGGCCAGACTTTATTGCCCGTCTGCCAGCCAAACTGCCGATCACCGTGGTACGTAACAAAGCGGATATTACCGGTGAGACGCTGGGCCTTAGCGAAGTAAATGGCCACTCACTGGTTCGCCTCTCCGCGCGTACCGGTGAAGGCGTTGACGTGCTGCGTAACCATCTCAAACAGAGCATGGGCTTTGAAACCAATATGGAAGGCGGCTTCCTGGCCCGTCGTCGTCACCTGCAGGCGCTGGCAGAAGCGGCGGAGCATCTCGAGCAGGGTAAAGCCCAACTGCTCGGAGCATGGGCCGGAGAATTGCTGGCTGAGGAGCTACGCCTGGCGCAGCAGAACCTCAGTGAGATCACCGGAGAATTTACCTCCGACGATCTGCTGGGACGGATTTTCTCCAGCTTCTGTATTGGTAAGTAACGTTGTGTTGCCCGGTGACGCGATGCTAACCGGGCCTACAGGCCCCGTAGGCCGGGAGAAGGCGTTTACGCCGCCACCCGGCAACAACAATTTCCCATGTGGAAATCACTGTTGTCCAAATGGCAACTCGTGCAGTTGACTCTCTGACCGTATGCTTAGCGCCACATTTCTTATGAGGTCGCTATGACACGCTTTCTAATCTGCAGTTTCGCCCTGGTTCTTCTTTATCCTGCCGGTATTGATATGTATCTGGTGGGGCTGCCCCGTATTGCTGCCGATTTACAGGCCAGCGAGGCACAACTGCATATCGCGTTTTCGGTTTATCTGGCGGGAATGGCGACGGCGATGCTGTTCGCCGGTAAAATTGCCGACCAGTCAGGTCGCAAACCGGTCGCCATAGTCGGCGCACTCATCTTTATTTTCGCCTCTGCACTATGTTCTTTCGCCGAAAGCGGTACGCCATTCCTCATAGGTCGTTTTATTCAGGGCGTAGGTGCGGGCTGTTGCTACGTGGTGGCTTTCGCTATCCTGCGCGACACACTCGACGATCGCCGTCGGGCGAAGGTACTGTCGTTGTTGAACGGTATTACCTGTATCGTGCCGGTGCTGGCTCCGGTGATGGGGCATCTGATTATGCTCAAATTCCCGTGGCAGAGCCTGTTCTACACGATGATGGGTATGGGCGTTGCCGTTTGCCTGCTGTCGGTATTTGTCCTGCGAGAATCGCGCCCAGCAACGCTTATGGCGACGACGGAAAAGAACCACACAACCGAATCACTGGTAAACCGTTTTTTCTTAAGCCGTCTGGCCATTACCACCCTCAGCGTGTCGGTGATCCTGACCTTCGTGAACACATCTCCGGTGCTGCTGATGGAAGTGATGGGCTTCGACCGTGGTGAGTACGCTACCACGATGGCCATGACCGCAGGCATCAGTATGGCGGTCTCTTTCTCTACGCCATTTGCTCTGAGCGTATTTAAGCCTCGCGTTCTGATGCTGACCTCACAGGTGCTGTTTCTGTGTGCCGGCGTGGTGTTAACCCTTGCCACTTCACACGCAGTAACGCTTTTCGGGCTGACGTTAATCTGCGCTGGATTCTCGGTCGGCTTCGGTGTTGCGATGAGCCAGGCGCTTGGGCCGTTCTCGCTGCGCGCGGGCGTCGCCAGCTCGGCATTAGGTATTGCGCAGGTTTGCGGTTCCTCGCTGTGGATTTGGCTGGCGGCGGTTCTTGGCCTTGATGCGCTGAATATGCTGATCGGGATTCTGATTGGCTGTAGCATAGTGAGTATCATGCTGATTATCACTGTTGCACCTAACCGGTCCGCGCCAACTCATGAAGAAATCCCTCAGCAGTCTCGATCTTAATTTATTGCTCTGCCTGCAGCTGTTGATGCAGGAACGCAGCGTCACTAAAACCGCCAAACGGATGAACGTCACGCCGTCGGCGGTCAGTAAGTCGCTGTCGAAGCTGCGGACCTGGTTTGATGATCCCTTGTTTGTGAACACCCCGCTGGGGCTATCGCCGACGCCGCTGATGGTCAGCATGGAGCAGAGCCTTGCTGAATGGATGCAGATGGGCAATCAGTTGCTCGATAAGCCGCACCATGAGTCTCCACGCGGGCTGAAGTTTGATCTGGCGGCCGAGACGCCGTTGGTGATGATCATGTTCAATGCGCTCTCCCAGCAGATTTATCTGCGCTATCCCCAGGCGACAATCAAAATACGCAACTGGGACTATGACTCGCTGGATGCCATTATTCGCGGTGAAGTGGATATTGGCTTTACCGGGCGCGAAAGCCATCCGCGTTCGCGCGAACTGCTGAGTTTGTTGCCATTGTCGATCGACCATGAAGTGCTGTTTTCCGATCTGCCTTGCGTCTGGCTACGTGAAGATCATCCCGCACTGCAGGAAGAGTGGAATCTGGACACCTTTCTGCGCTATCCGCACATCAGCATTAGCTGGGAGCAAAGCGATACATGGGCGCTGGATGAAGTCCTGCAAGAAATGGGACGCGCACGCAATATCGCGTTATGTCTGCCCGGTTTTGAGCAATCGCTGTTTATGGCCGCGCAGCCGGATCACGCGCTGATAGCCACCGCACCGGTCTATTGCCAGCGTTATAACCAACTCCACCAGCTTCCACTCGTTGCACGGCCGATGCCATTTGATACGGCGCAACTGGAAAAAATGCGCGTACCGTTCACTCTTCTTTGGCATAAACGCAACAGCCACAATCCTAAGATCGTCTGGCTAAAAGACACGATCAAGGCGCTTTATCGCGATATCTCCTGACGATCCTTCATTTTGGTGTTGCTAAATCGACCATTCTGGCAACAGAAATGTAAATATCGCGTAATGTCTCCCATTTTCGCTTAGTTTTTGGGCAGCAAAGCCTGCCCGGAGGCCGTGTAAATGTTACTCTGGTAATAATCACGGACCATTAATCACGGAGCGACAAATGGCGACACATTTTGCCAGAGGGATTCTTACGGAGGGACACCTGGTTTCAGCTCGCCTCCCTTCTCCATGTCATATCGAAGCAAGAGATCTACCCGCTCATCGCCGGACACGTTTCCTGGCTTCCCGAAGTCTTCTCGCTGAACTGATGTTTATGCTTTACGGCACCAGCACGCTGCCCGAAATTGTTACTCAGGCCAAAGGTAAGCCCGTTTTTCGCGATAAGAACCTGCCGGGTTTTTCGATTTCCTATGCCGGGAATATCGTCGGCGTTGTGCTAACAACTGAAGGAACGTGCGGCCTGGATATGGAACTTCAGCGGGCCACCCGCGGGTTTCACAATCCAAATTCAGCGGAAACGTGGCGCTTCTCCAGTAACGAAAACCTGTGGATCAATAACCAAAACGATCCCAACGAAGCACGCGCGCAGCTCATTACATTGCGCCAGAGCGTACTCAAACTCACTGGCGATGTGTGCAATGACGATCCGCGTGAGCTCCAGCTTTTACCCGGCGCAGGGCGTCTGAAATGTGCCCATGTGGCGCAGGTTGAAGCCATTTGCGATGCGGAAGATGTACTGGTGTGGTCAGTTGCGGTTACGCCAACCATTGAAAAACTCAAGGTTTGGGAGTTTGATGGTAAACAGGACTGGAAAAGTTTGCCTGATATCCAGACTCGCGCCAATGAGCCAACGGGTCGTCTGATCCGGTTCTCTCAATTATGTGCAGCGAAGAGCCATACGCTTTGATTTAACCTTCATGATGAAACAGGAGCCACCATGTCTGAAACATTGAATGTTGTTACGTTACTGGGAAGTCTGCGCAAAGGTTCGTTTAATGGAATGGTTGCCCGTACGCTGCCCAAGATTGCTCCAGCGGGAATGGAAGTGAACGCGCTGCCGTCGATTGGTGATATCCCTCTGTACGATGCCGACCTCCAGCAGGAAGAAGGTTTTCCGGCCAGCGTAGAAGCGCTGGCTGAGCAAATCAGAAAGGCTGACGGTGTCGTCATCGTCACACCTGAATATAACTATTCTGTTCCGGGCGGACTGAAGAACGCCATCGACTGGCTGTCCCGCCTGCCCGATCAGCCATTATCGGGTAAGCCGGTGCTGATCCAGACCAGTTCTATGGGCGCTATTGGCGGCGCGCGCTGCCAGTATCATCTGCGTCAGATCCTGGTATTCCTCGACGCCATGGTAATGAACAAGCCGGAATTTATGGGCGGCGTCATTCAGAACAAAGTAGACCCGCAGACAGGTGAAGTGATCGACCAAAGCACGCTGGACCATCTGACCGGTCAATTGACCGCATTTGGCGACTACATTCAGCGCGTGAAAGCATAAAAGAAAAAGCCCGGCGATATGCCGGGCTTGTTTACATATGGGCAAATAAACAGCGATTAGTGCGCGTCGATAAACACAATCTTCAGCACAAACAGCAGCGCGACAATGATGACGCACGGGCTGAGATCGCGGAAACGTCCGGTACCAATCTTCATCACGCAATAAGAAATAAAGCCCAGTGCAATACCTTCGGTAATTGAGAAGCTAAAGGGCATCATCACGGCGGTAATAAACGCCGGAACCGCTTCTGTCAGGTCATCCCACTTCACGCGCGACAGGCTTGATGTCATCAGGACGCCAACGTAAATCAGCGCACCAGCGGCTGCATAACCCGGTACCATCCCCGCCAGCGGCGACAGGAAGATAACCAGCAGGAACAGCAGACCAACGACCACAGCGGTCAGACCGGTACGTCCACCGACCGAAACCCCGGAAGAAGATTCGATATACGCAGTAACGGAAGAAGTCCCGATAAACGCCCCGGTAACCGACGACACGCTATCCACATACAGCGCTTGCTTCATGCGCGGGAACTTGCCCTTCGCATCCGCCAGACCGGCTTTATCCGTAACGCCAATCAGCGTACCGGAGGAGTCGAACAGGTTAACCAGCATGAACGAGAAAATCACACCCGCCAGGCCAATGTTAAACGAACCGGCCAGGTCGACATGTCCGATAACAGACATCACGCTCGGTGGCGCAGAAACGATACCGTTGTAATGGACATCGCCCAGCATCCAGCCCAGTAGCGTGGTTACAATGATAGAAATCAGCACCGCCGCGTGAATGTTACGTGACGCCAGAATCGCGATGATAAAGAAGCCCAGGATACCGAGCAGTACACTGTGGGACGTCAGGTTACCGATAGACACCAGCGTGTCTTTGTTGGCGACGATAACACCGGCGTTTTTCAGCCCCATCATGCCGATGAACAGACCAATACCGCTGGTGATCCCCACACGCAGGCTAACCGGGATATTGGCAATCATCCAGTAACGAACGCGGAAAATCGTCAGCAGCAGCAGACCAACAGCGCCCCAGAAGATAGCGCCCATACCAATCTGCCATGACAGCCCCATCGCGCCAACGACCACGAAAGCGAAGAATGCGTTCAGGCCCATAGCAGGCGCAAGTGCGACCGGCAGGTTGGCAAACAGGCCCATCAGGATGCTACCAAATGCAGCAATAAGGCAGGTGGTAACAAAGACAGCGCTGGTATCCATGCCAGCCACGCCAAGAATTTGCGGGTTAACAAAAACGATATACACCATCGTCAGGAAGGTCGTTAAACCGGCGATCACTTCGGTCCGTGCCGTCGTGCCATGTTCGCGCAGTTTGAACACGCGTTCCAGCATCCCCTGGCCAGAAGCCTGGGTTGTGTGTTGTTGACTCATTATCAATTTCCGAACAAGGAGGGAAAATTCGTCGCTATCCTATACCAAAATGCGACAATAGGGTTGGGTTATGAGCAACTTTTTTCATTGATTTTGCTTATACGGCAACGATTGCGTCGCCCAATAATGCATTACGAAAACGTTAAACTTGTTAAAACGGAAATGACATGTCCCAGATAGAAGCCGTATTTTTTGACTGTGACGGTACCCTTGTCGACAGTGAAGTGATTTGTTCTCGCGCGTATGTCAGCATGTTCCAGGCGTTTGGCATTACGCTCGATCTTGAAGAAATTTTCAAACGCTTCAAGGGGGTAAAGCTGTACGAGATCATCGACATTATCAACGAAGAGCACGGTGTCGAACTGGCAAAAGCCGATTTAGAACCGGTTTACCGCGCTGAGGTCGCACGTCTGTTCGATACGGAACTGGAGGTGATTGCCGGTGCCAATGCGCTACTGGACAGTATGGCCGTACCAATGTGTGTGGTCTCTAACGGTCCAGTCAGCAAAATGCAGCATTCGCTGGGTAAGCTGGGCATGTTGCACCATTTCCCTGATTTACTGTTCAGCGGCTACGATATTCAGCGTTGGAAGCCCGATCCGGCCCTGATGTTCCATGCGGCGAAAGCGATGGACGTTAACGTTGAGAACTGCATTCTGGTTGATGATTCCAGCGCAGGTGCGCAGGCGGGGATTGCCGCCGGGATGGAAGTGTTCTACTTCTGCGCCGATCCACATAACAAACCGATCGATCATCCAAAAGTGACGACGTTTACCGATCTGGCACAGTTGCCGGAATTGTGGAAGGCGCGGGGTTGGAATATCGTCGAATAAACAGTAGGCCCGATAAGTAAAGCGCCATCAGGCGAATGGCGCAGAATGCCGGATGCGGCGTAACACCTTATCCGGCCTACAATAGCGACGCCGGGGGAACCCGGCGAACGCAACAAACTGCTTATTCTTTCGGATCTTTGCCTGCCAGCAGCTTATCCAGCTCATCGCCGCCCACGTGACGGAAGTCTTGTCCCTTCACGAAGTAGAAGATGTATTCGCAGATATTCTGGCAGCGGTCACCGATACGTTCGATGGAACGTGCGCAGAACAGCGCGGTCAGCACGCTTGGAATGGTACGTGGGTCTTCCATCATATAAGTCATCAGCTGACGCACGATGCCTTCATATTCCTGGTCAACTTTCTTATCTTCGCGATAAATACGCACTGCTTCGTCCAGATCCATACGTGCAAACGCATCCAGAACGTCATGCAGCATTTGTACGGTATGGCGGCCCAGTGATTCCAGGCTTACCAGCAGCGGCTGGTGCTGTTGCGAGAACTTCTCCAGCGCGGTACGGCAAATTTTGTCCGCCACGTCGCCAATACGTTCCAGCTCAGCGATGGTTTTGATAATCGCCATCACCAGACGCAGGTCGCTCGCTGTCGGTTGACGCTTGGCGATGATACGCACGCAGGCTTCGTCGATCGCCACTTCCATCATGTTGACGTTCTTATCGCCTTCAATGACGCGCTTCGCCAGCTCGCTGTCCTGGTTGTGCATCGCCGTGATTGCATCAGAAAGCTGCTGCTCGACCATGCCGCCCATGGTCATCACCTGGGTACGGATGCTTTCCAGCTCTGCATTGAACTGGCCGGAAATATGTTTATTAAGGTTAAGGTTATCCACAACAAGCTCCTGAATCAGCCGTAACGACCGGTGATGTAATCTTCAGTTTGTTTCTTCGCGGGCTTGGTGAACAGATCGTCCGTGTTGCTGAACTCAATCAACTCGCCCAGGTACATAAATGCCGTGTGATCGGAACAACGCGCAGCCTGCTGCATGTTGTGGGTAACGATAACAACGGTGTAATCCTCTTTCAGCTCAGTGATCAGCTCTTCGATACGCCCGGTAGAAATAGGGTCGAGCGCTGAACATGGCTCATCGAGCAGAAGCACTTCCGGGCGAATGGCGATACCACGCGCAATACACAGACGCTGCTGCTGACCACCCGAGAGAGAGTACCCGCTCTGGTGTAATTTATCTTTGGTTTCGTTCCACAATGCGGCCTTGGTCAATGCCCACTGCACACGCTCGTCCATATCCGCACGCGAGAGTTTCTCAAACAGACGCACGCCAAAAGCGATGTTGTCGTAGATGGACATCGGGAACGGCGTTGGCTTCTGGAATACCATGCCCACTTTGGCACGCAGCAGAGCGATATCCTGGGTATTGGTGAGAATATTGTCGCCATCCAGCAGGATTTCACCTTCCGCACGCTGCTCCGGGTACAGTTCAAACATTTTGTTGAACGTACGCAGCAGCGTCGATTTACCACAGCCTGACGGCCCGATAAACGCCGTTACCTGGTTTTTAGCAATATCCAGGTTGATGTTCTTCAGGGCATGGAATTTGCCATAGTAGAAGTTCAAATCACGAACCTGAATCTTACCCGGGGCAGTATCAACCATACTCATTTCAATCTCTTCCTCATTCGGCGCCGCATCAGCCACGCCGTAAAAATTAACCGTGTTTCTTCTTCGCGAAAATGACGCGCGCCAGAATGTTCAGCAGCAGTACGCACAGGGTAATAATCAGTACCCCGGCCCAGGCCAGTTGCTGCCACTCAGCAAACGGGCTCATCGCAAACTTAAAGATAGTGACCGGCAGGTTGGCGATAGGCTGCATCATGTCGGTGCTCCAGAACTGGTTGGAGAGCGACGTAAACAGCAACGGAGCCGTTTCACCTGCGATACGAGCAATCGCTAACAGAACGCCTGTAATGATCCCCGAGACAGACGCCTTCAGGGTGATCGCAGAAATCATTTTCCACTTCGGCGTACCCAGTGCATAGGCGGCTTCACGCAGGCTATCCGGCACCAGCTTGAGCATGTTCTCCGTGGTACGGATAACAATGGGCACCTGCAGCAGCGCCAGCGCGATAACGCCTGCCCAGCCAGAGAAGTGTTCCATTTTTGCTACCACGATGGTGTAAACGAACAGACCGACCACGATTGATGGTGCAGACAGCAGAATGTCGTTGATAAAGCGGATAACCTCAGCCAGCCAGGACTTACGTCCGTACTCTGCCAGGTAGATACCCGCCATAATGCCAAGCGGTGTACCAAACACGGTCGCCCACAGAATTAACAGTCCGCTACCGGCCAGGGCGTTCGCCAGACCACCACCCGCTGTATTCGGCGGAGGCGTCATTTCGGTGAACAGCGCCAGCGACATACCGTCAATACCACGGGTGATCGTGGACATCAGGATCCAAATGAGCCAGAACAGACCGAACGCCATGGTCGCCATAGAGAGCGTCAGCGCGATGCGGTTCTTCAGACGGCGACGTGCCTGCATTTTACGGCGGGACTCCGCCAGCGCAGTGGTGTTTTGCATTTCAAGCGTAGCCATTAGCGTGCCCCCTCGTTCTTCGCAAGGCGCATGATCATGAACTTAGACGCCGCCAGTACGATGAAGGTGATCACAAACAGAATCAGACCCAGTTCCATCAACGCAGCAACGTGCAGGCCAGATTCCGCTTCGGCAAATTCATTCGCCAGCGCAGAGGTAATACTGTTGCCCGGCATGTACAGCGAGGCGCTATCGAGCTGGTAGGTGTTACCAATGATAAAGGTCACCGCCATTGTTTCACCCAGCGCGCGGCCCAGACCCAGCATCACACCGCCGATCACACCATTTTTGGTGAACGGCAGGACGATACGCCAGATAACTTCCCAGGTGGTACAGCCGATGCCGTAGGCTGACTCTTTCATAAGCACCGGCGTTTGTTCGAACACATCACGCATAACCGCAGCAATGTACGGAATGATCATGATAGCGAGGATCACACCAGCCGCCAGAATACCGATACCAAACGCCGGGCCGGCAAACAATGCGCCAACAAACGGAATGTTGGAAAGGATGTTCCCGACCGGCTCCTGGAAGTAAGTCGCAAACAGCGGGGCAAAGATAAACAGGCCCCACATGCCGTATACGATACTCGGAATTGCTGCCAGCAGTTCAATAGCGATACCCAACGGGCGACGCAGCCAGCCAGGTGCAAGTTCAGTCAGGAACAGCGCAATGCCGAAACTCACCGGAACGGCAATCAGCAATGCAATAAACGAGGTGACCAGCGTACCGTAAATAGGTACCAGCGCGCCGTAGATATCGTTCGGCGCATCCCAGTCTTTGGTCCACAAAAAGGAGAAACCAAATTTCTGAATGCTTGGCCAGGAGGAGATAACCAGAGAGACAATAATGCCACCCAACATCAATAGCACAATCAGCGCAGCCAGTTTTACCAGCACGCTGAATATCATGTCACCCTTTTTACCCGGTGGGTTAAAAGCAGGCTTGGTTGCAGCCATAAATCACTCTTTAAGTTAAACGCGTTTACGAAATTGCCCTGCCGGATGGCGCTACGCTTATCCGGCCTACAAATTGGGCCTACAGTCGGAACTGTAGGGCGGATAAGCGTAGCGCCATCCGCCAACTCGTTAAAGATATTCTATTAGTACAGCGCTTTACCGCTGCTGTCTTTCACGTTGGTCTTCCATGCAGCACGAATCTGCTCAACCACGCTGTCCGGCAGGCTGGCGTAATCCAGGTCATTAGCCTGTTTGCCACCATTTTTGTATGCCCAGTCGAAGAATTTCAGCACTTCAACGCCCTGCTCAGGCTTCTTCTGCTCTTTATGGACCAAGATGAAGGTGGTGGAAGTGATTGGCCACGCATCGTCACCTTTCTGGTTAGTCAGATCCTGAGCGAAGGTTTTGCTCCAGTCAGCGCCTTTAGCGGCGTTGGCAAAGTTTTCTTCGGTCGGGCTTACCGGTTTGCCATCAGCAGAGACCAGCTTGGTGTACGCCAGGTTGTTCTGCTTAGCGTAAGCGTACTCAACGTAACCGATAGAACCCGGCAGACGCTGTACGAACGCGGCGATACCGTCGTTACCTTTACCGCCCAGACCGGTCGGCCAGTTAACGGTAGAGCCGGAACCAATTTTAGATTTCCACTCTTCGTTCACTTTCGCCAGGTAGCTAGTGAAGACAAAGGAAGTACCAGAACCATCAGCGCGACGCACAACGGCGATATTTTGCGAAGGCAGCTTCAGACCTGGGTTCAGTTTGGTGATGGCTTCGTCATCCCACTTCTTAATTTTACCGAGGTAGATGTCGCCCAGCGTTTTACCGTCAAGCACCAGCTCGCCGGATTTCAGTCCTGGGATATTCACCGCCAGCACCACACCGCCGATAACGGTCGGGAACTGGAACAGGCCTTCTTGTGCCAGTTTCTCGTCAGACAGCGGTGCATCAGAAGCGCCGAAATCAACGGTATTGGCCGTAATTTGTTTTACACCACCGGAGGAGCCGATACCCTGGTAGTTTACTTTGCTACCGGTCTCTTTCTGATAGGTATCTGCCCATTTGGCATACACTGGCGCAGGGAAGGTTGCACCTGCACCTGTCAGGCTCGCTGCTGCAAACGCAGAGAACGCGCTCATGGATAAGGTCGCGGCGACAACAGTTGCGACAGTGGTACGCATAACTTTCATAATGTCTCCTGCACGGTTTTCGTAAATTGTTGTTTGAGTTGCTACTGTGAGCAAAATAGGACAAACAGGTGACAGTTAAATGTACGAAATATGACAGTTTTATGACAATGAAAAATACGGAAAACTATTTATCTAAAAATACATTTAAAACAAAATGTTAACTATTACCATGACAATAATATTTCGCTAAAATTTTCTTTTTATGACACTGCAAACAGTAGCTGAAGATGACGGTTTGTCACATAAAACAGGCGGGATAATTGATTAAAAACAGAACAAGTTTAAAAAAATGCCCCGCTTATAGCAGGGCATTTTCAGTTCAGTTAGGTACGGATTACTCTACGGTAACCGACTTAGCCAGGTTACGCGGCTGATCCACGTCGGTGCCTTTAATCAGCGCCACATGATACGCCAGCAGCTGCAGCGGAACGGTGTAGAAGATCGGTGCAATCACCTCTTCCACATGCGGCATCTCAATGATGTGCATGTTTTCGCTGCTGGTAAAGCCAGCATCCTGGTCAGCAAAGACGTACAGCTGACCGCCACGGGCGCGAACTTCTTCAATGTTGGACTTCAGTTTTTCCAGCAGTTCGTTGTTCGGCGCGACTACGATAACCGGCATATCGGCATCAATCAGCGCCAGCGGACCGTGTTTCAGTTCGCCTGCGGCATAAGCTTCAGCGTGAATATAAGAGATCTCTTTCAGCTTCAGCGCGCCTTCCAGCGCAATCGGGTACTGATCGCCACGGCCCAGGAACAGCGCATGGTGTTTATCAGAGAAACCTTCAGCCAGAGCGGCAATGCGTTTGTCCTGAGACAGCATCTGCTCAATACGGCTCGGCAGCGCCTGCAGACCGTGAACGATTTCCTGCTCAATAGCCACATCCAGGCCTTTCAGACGAGACAGTTTCGCCACCAGCATCAGCAGAACGGTCAGCTGAGTGGTAAATGCTTTCGTGGAGGCCACGCCGATTTCGGTACCAGCATTGGTCATCATCGCCAGGTCGGATTCGCGCACCAGAGAAGAGCCCGGTACGTTACAAATAGCCAACGAGCCCAGATAGCCCAACTCTTTGGATAAGCGCAGACCCGCCAGGGTATCTGCCGTTTCACCTGACTGGGAAAGGGTGATCATCAGGCTGTTACGACGCACGGCGGATTTGCGATAGCGGAATTCGGAAGCAATTTCGACATCACAAGGAATGCCAGCCAGCGATTCAAACCAGTAGCGGGACACCATACCGGAGTTGTACGACGTACCACAGGCGATAATCTGGATATGCTCAACCTGAGACAGCAGCTCGTTGGCATGCGAACCCAGCTCGCTTAAATCCACTTCACCGTGGCTGATACGGCCGGTCAGCGTGTTTTTAATTGCGTTCGGCTGTTCGTAGATCTCTTTCTGCATGTAGTGGCGATAAATACCTTTTTCGCCCGCATCGTATTGCAGATTAGATTCGATATCCTGACGTTTCACTTCCGCGCCAGACTTGTCGAAAATAGAGACCGAACGACGGGTCACTTCCGCGATATCACCCTCTTCCAGGAAGATGAAGCGACGGGTTACCGGCAGCAGTGCCAGCTGATCGGAAGCGATAAAGTTCTCCCCCATACCCAGACCAATCACCAGCGGGCTGCCAGAACGGGCCGCCAGCAGGGTTTCCGGGTTACGGGTATCCATGATCACCGTGCCGTAGGCACCGCGCAGCTGCGGAATAGTACGCAGCACGGCTTCACGCAGCGTACCACCCTGTTCCAGCTCCCAGTGCACCAGGTGAGCAATCACTTCGGTGTCGGTTTCAGAAACAAAGGTGTAGCCACGCGTTTTCAACAGCTCACGCAGTGGTTCATGGTTTTCAATGATGCCGTTATGCACCACAACAATGTGTTCAGAAACATGGGGATGCGCGTTCGCTTCTGAAGGTTCACCGTGTGTCGCCCAGCGGGTGTGAGCAATACCAGTACCACCATGCAGCGGATGTTCTTCCGCAGCAGCAGTCAGCATCTGCACTTTACCCAGACGACGCAGACGGGTCATGTTGCCTTCAGCATCGACAACGGCCAGACCAGCAGAGTCATAACCACGATATTCCAGACGACGTAAACCTTCGAGAAGGATTTCAGCTACATCACGCTGCGCGATAGCGCCAACAATTCCACACATATTTTTTGATTCCGAATTTAGGCATTGTGCCTGTCGTTGTCGGTCAACCTGATACCCGTATTCCGGGCGCCCCGAGCCTTGTAGAGAGTGGGGTTATTTTTATAGGTACTGCTTGTTGAGCGGAGGATTATATTATCCCCTCATCTCTTGTCTGCCTGATGGCGCTCACGGTTATCAGGCCTACAGAACGTCACCGCACGTAGGCCGGATAAGGCAAAGCCGCCATCCGGCAAAAATAAATTACTTCTTCTTCACCGGACGCTGCCAGCCCTGTTTATGAACCTGAGGTACACGGCTTAATACCAGTTCATTATCGGCGACATTACGCGTTACGGTGGTTCCGGCGGCAATCGTCGCACCTTTACCCACGGTGACAGGCGCCACCAGCTGAGTATCAGAACCCACAAACACATCATCACCAATAATGGTTTTAAACTTATTGGCACCATCGTAGTTGCAGGTGATCGTACCCGCGCCGATATTCACGTTATCGCCAATTTCCGCATCGCCCAGATAGGTCAAATGACCAGCTTTAGAGCCTTTACCCAGACGCGCTTTTTTCATTTCGACGAAGTTACCCACGTGTGCGCCTTCCTGCAGCTCAGCACCCGGGCGCAGACGCGCGAATGGACCGATGGTGCAAGCGGCTTCCAGATGGGCATCTTCCACCACACTGTACGGGCTAAGCTCACAACCCTCACCAATCACGCTGTTTTTGATGATGCAGCCAGCGCCAATCTTGACGCGATCCCCAACGGTTACGTTACCTTCAATGATAACGTTAGTATCAATTTCAACATCGCGCCCGTGAATCAGCGTACCGCGAAGATCAAAACGTGCAGGATCGCGCAGCATCACGCCCGCCAGCAGCAGTTTTTCTGCCTGCTCGGACTGATACACACGTTCCAGACGGGATAACTGAAGGCGGTTATTTACCCCTTCCGTTTCACTGATTCGTGCCGGATGTACCGCAGCAATTTCACGTCCTTCCTGATACGCCATCGCGATGATATCGGTGATGTAGTATTCACCCTGCACGTTGTTGTTGGTCAGTTTAGACAGCCAACGCTTCATGTCAGCGCCGTTGGCAATCAGAATGCCTGTGTTGATTTCCTGGATTTGACGCTGCTCGTCAGTTGCATCTTTGTGCTCGACGATCCCTGTGACGTTACCGTTTTCGCGCGTAATACGCCCATAGCCGGAAGGGTCGTCCAGTTTTACCGTTAACAAACCGATACCACCCTGCGGTTTGGCTTCACGCAGGCGACGTAAGGTATCGGTAGAGATCAGCGGCACATCGCCATAGAGCATTAAAATGTCTTCGTCATCACTAAAGAATGGCGCCGCCTGCTGCATTGCATGGCCGGTACCCAACTGCTCAGCCTGCAGAACCCAATTCAGATTGCCATCTTTCAGCGTTTGCTTAAGCAGATCGCCACCGTGTCCGTAGACAAGATGTACATGAGTCGCACCTAATTCATTAGCTGCATCAATGACATGCTGAACCATCGGCTTTCCTGCGAGGGTGTGCAGCACTTTAGGAAGATCGGAATACATACGCGTGCCTTTGCCTGCGGCAAGGATCACAACGCTCATAGCATTATTCAACATACACGTCCTGACTGTAATTTGAGAACGAATTTATACCGTTTCACATTGAAAATACTACATTTTTTTCAGCGTGAAATGGACCGAGGATAAAACGTTCAACAGGGGGGATTCCCCATCTGATAACTCACTATTTTCGTCTATATCTGCGTCTTTTGTCTCCCAAAAACCAGGAGTCTGCTCTTATTAAAGCCTTAGGTTAATGTTTTTGCTATTTTTTTACCGCATGAATAAAGCATTACATCAGCATAGAACGATTTTATTTATGTGATTCAGTGAGAAGCAGAAAAATGGATAAGACAAGAATTGGGGGGAGAGGAGGAGTGTACATACAAGAGGGTAAGGAGCTAAATAAATGGCGCTTGCTCTCAACGATGTGAAGCATCGCGCCACATAACAACAGGTATGGCTAAACGTCCATGTTGCTGAAAAGGGCGATGATTTTGTTAAACAATTTCATGTTGGTATCCTGTTTTTATCTGAATTAATTTTGTGACGCACATCACATAAAAAGAGTCTACGCCTCATTTTTTAACCGATCAACATTATTTGTGATGTAAATCACAAAATAATAAAACAGCTTTTTAGTTCCACTTTTACTGAAACAAATCCATAAAAAAAGCCAGCCTGGAAACCAGACTGGCCTTTGTGCTTTTCAAGCCGGTGTTACATCGCTTTTTTGGTCAACTCGATAACGCGCAGTTTCGCGATCGCTTTGGCCAGTTCCGCAGATGCCTGAGCGTAATCCACGTCACCATGAGAGCTCTTAATGTGCTCTTCAGCCTTACGCTTCGCTTCCAGGGCTCTCGCTTCATCGAGATCCTGTCCGCGAATCGCGGTATCAGCCAGTACGGTCACACTGCCAGGCTGCACTTCGAGAATGCCGCCGGACAGATAGATAAACTCTTCATGACCGAACTGTTTAACGATGCGGATCATACCAGGCTTAATGGCGGTGAGCAGCGGTGCGTGACCCGGGAAAATACCCAGTTCACCTTCACTACCCGTTACCTGGATTTTCTCGACCAGACCAGAGAACATTTGTTGCTCTGCGCTGACGACGTCCAGGTGGTAAGTCATTGCCATATCACCCTCCGATTAAGGCGTTAAAGTTTTTTGGCTTTTTCCACGGCTTCGTCGATAGAACCAACCATGTAGAACGCCTGCTCTGGCAGGTGGTCGTATTCGCCTTCCATGATGCCTTTAAAGCCACGGATGGTGTCTTTCAGGGAAACGTATTTACCCGGAGAACCGGTGAATACTTCCGCAACGAAGAACGGCTGGGACAGGAAGCGCTGGATCTTACGCGCACGTGCTACCACCAGTTTATCTTCTTCAGACAGTTCATCCATACCCAGGATGGCGATGATGTCTTTCAGTTCCTGATAACGCTGCAGCAGGGACTGTACGCCACGCGCGGTGTCGTAGTGTTCCTGACCAACAACCAGCGGATCCAACTGACGGCTGGTGGAGTCCAGCGGGTCAACTGCCGGGTAGATACCCAGAGAAGCGATCTGACGGCTCAGTACCACGGTTGCATCCAAGTGAGCAAAGGTGGTTGCTGGGGACGGGTCAGTCAAGTCATCCGCAGGTACGTATACCGCCTGAACGGAGGTGATAGAACCGGTTTTGGTAGAGGTGATACGTTCCTGAAGAACACCCATCTCTTCCGCCAGGGTCGGCTGGTAGCCTACCGCTGATGGCATACGACCCAGCAGTGCAGATACTTCTGTACCGGCCAGGGTGTAACGGTAGATGTTATCAACGAACAGCAGAACGTCACGACCTTCGTCACGGAACTTCTCAGCCATGGTCAGACCGGTCAGTGCAACGCGCAGACGGTTGCCCGGCGGCTCGTTCATCTGGCCATATACCAGGGATACTTTGTCCAGTACGTTGGAGTCGGTCATTTCGTGGTAGAAGTCGTTACCCTCACGAGTACGTTCACCTACGCCCGCAAACACGGAGTAACCGGAGTGTTCGATCGCGATGTTACGGATCAGCTCCATCATGTTTACGGTTTTACCTACACCCGCACCACCGAACAGACCGACTTTACCGCCCTTAGCGAACGGACACATCAGGTCGATAACTTTGATGCCGGTTTCCAGCAGTTCCTGAGAGCTGGACAGCTCTTCGTAGGAAGGTGCTGCGCGGTGGATAGCCCAACGCTCTTCTTCACCGATATCGCCTTTCATGTCGATCGGGTGACCCAGGACGTTCATGATACGACCCAGGGTTGCTTTACCTACCGGGACTTCGATCGGGTGTTCGAGGTCTTTAACTTCCAGACCACGACGCAGACCGTCGGAAGAACCCATGGCGATGGTACGTACGATACCGCCGCCGAGCTGCTGCTGAACTTCCAGCACCAGGCTCTCTTTACCATTCATAACCTCAAGAGCATCGTACACGCGCGGTACGGCATCCTGAGGGAATTCGACGTCAACCACGGCGCCGATTACCTGGACAATTTTTCCAGTAGCCATCTTGAATCCTCTACGAATTAACCTGGTTATACCGCGGATGCACCACCGACGATTTCGGTGAGTTCCTGAGTAATGCTGGCCTGACGAGCTTTGTTGTATACCAACTGCAGCTCTTTAATCAGGCTGCCGCCATTGTCGGTCGCGGCTTTCATCGCCACCATACGTGCGGCCTGCTCGCTGGCCAGGTTTTCTACCACGCCCTGATAAACCTGAGACTCGACATAACGACGCAGCAGGGTATCCAGCAGCGCTTTCGGGTCTGGTTCATACAGGTAATCCCAGGATTTACGCTTCAATTCATCATCATCTGATGCCGGCAGAGGCAGCAGTTGGGTGATGGTTGGCGTCTGAGACATGGTGTTAATAAATTTGTTGCTGACAACGTACAGTCTGTCCAGACGACCTTCATCGTAGGCTTGCAGCATCACTTTAACCGGACCGATCAGTTCGGACAGGGAAGGGTTATCCCCCATACCGGTTACCTGAGCGATCACGTTACCACCAACGGAGTTAAAGAAAGACACGCCCTTAGAGCCGATCATTGCGATATCGCACTGAACGCCTTTATCGGACCATGTTTTCATATCCGCCAGCAGCTTTTTGAACAGGTTAATGTTCAAGCCACCGCACAGACCACGGTCGGTCGACACCACCAGGTAGCCCACGCGTTTAACGTCGCGTTCTTCCAGGTAAGGGTGCTTATATTCCAGATTACCATTCGCAAGGTGACCAATCACTTTGCGCATGGTCTCTGCATAAGGACGGCTGGCCGCCATGCGATCCTGCGATTTACGCATTTTGGAAGCGGCGACCATCTCCATCGCTTTAGTGATCTTCTGCGTGTTCTGGACGCTTGCGATCTTACTACGTATCTCTTTTGCGCCGGCCATGAGCTTCTCCTCAATGCCTTGCGGTCCGCCCTAAAGCAGACCGCCAGACGTTACCAGGACTGGGTTGCCTTGAAGGAATCGAGGATAGCTTTCAGCTTGCCTTCGATTTCATCGTTATAGCCACCGGACTGGTTGATCTCTTGCATCAGCGGAGCGTGGTCACGGTCAACGTAAGCCAGCAGAGCGGCTTCGAAGCTACCGATTTTCGCCAGTTCCACATCTTCGAGGTAACCGCGTTCAGCCGCAAACAGCACCACACCCTGCTGTGCAACAGACATTGGCGCATACTGTTTCTGCTTCAGCAGTTCAGTTACTTTCTGACCATGGCTCAGCTGCTTACGAGTAGCTTCATCCAGGTCGGAAGCGAACTGAGAAAACGCAGCCAGTTCACGATACTGTGCCAGAGCGGTACGAATACCACCGGACAGTTTCTTGATGATCTTGGTCTGCGCTGCACCACCAACACGAGATACGGAGATACCCGGGTTAACTGCCGGACGAATACCGGAGTTAAACAGGTTGGTTTCCAGGAAGATCTGACCATCGGTAATGGAAATTACGTTGGTCGGAACGAACGCAGAAACGTCACCCGCCTGGGTTTCGATAATCGGCAGAGCGGTCAGGGAGCCGGTTTTACCTTTAACTTCACCATTGGTGAACTTCTCAACGTATTCCGCGTTTACGCGGGATGCGCGTTCCAGCAGACGGGAGTGGAGGTAAAATACGTCGCCCGGGAATGCTTCACGTCCTGGCGGACGACGCAGCAGCAGGGAAACCTGACGGTACGCAACGGCCTGTTTAGACAGGTCATCGTAAACGATCAGTGCATCTTCACCGCGGTCACGGAAGTATTCGCCCATTGCGCAACCGGCATATGGTGCCAGGTATTGCAGTGCAGCAGATTCAGACGCGGTCGCCACAACAACGATGGTGTTGGACAGTGCGCCGTGTTCTTCCAGTTTACGAACCACGTTGGAAATGGTGGACGCTTTCTGGCCGATAGCCACGTACACACATTTGATGCCGGAATCACGCTGGTTGATGATGGCATCGATTGCCATCGCAGTTTTACCTGTCTGACGGTCACCGATGATCAGCTCACGCTGGCCACGACCGATTGGGATCATGGCATCAACAGATTTATAACCGGTCTGTACTGGCTGGTCGACGGACTGACGTTCGATTACGCCTGGTGCGATAACTTCGATTGGCGAGAAGCCATCGTTATCAACCGGACCTTTACCGTCAATCGGGGAACCCAGAGTGTTCACCACACGACCCAGCAGGCCACGGCCAACCGGAACTTCCAGAATACGACCCGTACACTTAACCTTCATGCCTTCGGCGAGGTCGGCGTATGGACCCATCACAACTGCACCTACGGAGTCGCGCTCCAGGTTCAGTGCGATAGCGTAACGGTTACCCGGCAGGGAAATCATCTCACCCTGCATACAATCGGCCAGGCCGTGAATGCGGATAACACCGTCACTTACAGAAACAATAGTACCTTCGTTATGAGCTTCGCTCACAACACTGAACTGAGCAATGCGCTGCTTGATCAGTTCGCTGATTTCGGTGGAATTCAGTTGCATGCTCCAGTCCCCTTAAGACTGCAAGACGTCTGCAAGGCGCTCAAGACGGCCGCGTACGCTGCCATCAATGACCATATCACCCGCTCGGATGATTACGCCTGCCATTACAGACTTATCGATTTTGCAATTCAGCTTAACTTTGCGTGACAGACGTTTTTCCATCGCAGCACTAATCTTCGTAAGCTGTTCATCACTCAGTGCATTGGCAGAAGTGACTTCTACCTCAGAGATAGCCTCACTGGCTGCACGCAGGTGAATAAACTGCTCAAGAACATCCGGGAGCGCATTCAGACGGTTATTTTCAGCCATAACCCTAATCAGGTTTTGGCCGCTTTCGTCCAGCTGCTCACCGCACACGGCGATAAACGACTCAGCGAGCGTTTCCGGCGCCAGCGCGCCAGAGAGAAGCTCTGCCATTTGTTCGTTTTTTGTCACCTCAGCGGCGAACGTCAACATATCCTGCCAACGGTCAATGCTTTGGTGCTCAACGGCAAAGTCAAAAGCTGCTTTGGCGTAGGGGCGAGCTACCGTAATAAATTCAGACATCAGCCCCTCCCTCCTTACAGTTCAGCGACAAGTTTGTCCACGATGTCGCTATTAGCAGCTTCATCCACGGAACGTTCGATGATCTTCTCGGCGCCAGCAACAGCCAGGATAGCAACTTGCTTACGCAGCTCTTCGCGAGCACGTTTACGCTCGGCGTCAATTTCCGCCTGCGCCTGTGCCACGATTTTAGTACGTTCCTGCTCTGCTTCAGTTTTAGCTTCGTCCAGGATCTGAGCACGGCGTTTGTTCGCCTGCTCGATGATTACCTGAGCTTCCGCCTTCGCTTTTTTCAGCTGGTCGGTCGCGCTGGCCTTTGCAAGGTCAAGATCCTTATGTGCTCGTTCTGCAGAAGCAAGGCCGTCAGCAATTTCTTTTTGACGTTTTTCGATGGCAGCCATTAAAGGCGGCCATACGTACTTCATGCAGAACAGAACGAACAGGACAAACGCGATGGCCTGGCCGAGGATTGTTGCGTTAAGATTCACAGCACAATGCCTCTATCTAGTTAACGTTCTGATATTGCTCTTAATTCAAGCAACGCTTACTACGCGACAGCAAACATCACGTACAGACCCAGACCTACAGCGATCATTGGGATTGCATCCACCAGACCCATAACGATAAAGAACTGAGTACGCAGCAGAGGAATCAGATCCGGTTGACGCGCTGCGCCTTCCAGGAATTTACCCCCGAGGATGCCGATACCGATCGCAGCACCGATTGCCGCCAGACCCATCATCACAGCGGCAGCAATGTACAGCAGATCCATATTCAGGTTTTCCATGACAGTCTCCAGTTTGTTTCAGTTAAAACGTAGTAGTGTTGGTAAATTAATGCTCTTCAGATGCCATCGACAGATAGACAATCGTCAGAACCATAAATATGAAGGCTTGCAGCGTGATAATCAGTATGTGGAAAATGGCCCAAGGCACATTCAGGATCCACTGTGACCACCACGGCAACAGACCAGCAATCAGAATGAAAATCAGCTCACCGGCATACATGTTGCCGAACAGTCGCAGACCAAGAGAGATTGGTTTGGACAGCAGGCTTACCCCTTCAAGGATTAAGTTGACAGGGATGAACGCCCAGTGATTGAACGGCTGCAGCGTCAACTCTTTCGCGAAGCCACCGATGCCTTTCATTTTGATGCTGTAGAACAGAATGAGGATAAATACGCCCAGCGCCATCGACAGAGTGATGTTCACGTCAGCAGACGGAACCACACGCAGAGCCGGTAGGCCAAAGATATGCTCACCGATGTACGGCAGCAGGTCGATAGGCAGCAAATCCATCAAGTTCATCAGGAATACCCAGACGAAAATCGTCAGGGCCAGCGGAGCAATCAGCTTGCTTTTGCCATGGTACATGTCTTTCACGCTACCATGCACAAAGCCGATTACCAGCTCAATCGCGGTCTGAAATTTACCTGGTACGCCGCTGGTCGCCTTTTTGGCTACGCTACGGAACATAAGCAGGAACAACAGACCCAGAACCACCGAGAAGAAAATGGAGTCAATATTGAGCGTCCAGAAGGTGGCTGGGGGGTTGTGCGGATCCACCAGCGAGAATGTACGTAGGTCCAACTGAAGGTTATTCAGATGGTGTCCTATGTAATCCTGCGGCGTCATATTTTCTGAAGCCATGATGCCTTTACCCTTTGTTGTTAATTACAGCCGGCGCCAGTATCTGAACCACCAGCACCAAAACCCACGTAACGATCAGCGGCATGAATACCGCTTTCAAAACAGCCAACGCCACCACCAACAACACCAGCATCGCTAATACCTTGAAGGCTTCGCCGAAAGCGAACGACCAGGCTACTCGGCCCTTCGCTGGTGTATGTACCTGGTGACGCCAGGCAAATATCATAAACAACACATTAGGCAGTAACACTGCCAATCCTCCACACAACGCGGAGATGCCCCAGAAAGGGTCTTTGAGGCTAAACAGCAATCCACTTGCTATTACAACCAGAAGCTGTGTGAGCAAAAGCTTACGAGCAACGTTTCGACTCAAGAGCGACATAGACATCACGTTTTTACTCCTGCTCCCTTCGAGGTATGCCGCGTGTCGTATAAAACGTTCTTTATGGCTTAGAGTCAAGCATCAAAAAGCGGACAAATTATACGGTGCGCCTTCGTGATTTCAAACAATAAGTAGCTAAAAAGTGAATAAATGTTTAAATATTTTTCGCTGCCCCACATTTATTACTTTTAGGCAAACTGTGAACGATCATGCAAAACTGCAAATACCGCGAAAACACTGGCGTCAAAGCGTGCACCAGATCACATATTGAACATATTCACCTTCGCATAATTTATTTACGTGGCAATTGATGCCTTTTCATCTTTTTGATATTTAAGCGTAAAAATAGCCACTATTTCAAAAACAACGCCTAACAACAAAAAAACCGCTCATTGACATTTATAATAAAAAATTAACACGAACGGTGATTCTTACGTTCTATTTTTAGCAGACTGATATTTTCACAGCTGACTTGTTTCGCTTTTAACAAAAAACGGTACGTTATAGTTATGATGCAAAACCGTAAGGCACTAGTGAAATGTAACGACATTTAACCACACTATTACCTATGACTTTTAACACCTGAAAAGCCGTTTTTTCTCTATTTTTTTTGATAAAAATTAAATTTTGTTTGGCTTAATAACCACCAAATGACGTTCACCATCCAACTGCGGAACGCGTAATTTTTCGACGGACTCAACGCTGAATTCTGCTGGCAGCGAATCAATTTCATCTGCAGGCAACTGCCCTTTTAGCGCATAAAAACGCCCATTCTGGCCCGGCAAATGGTGACACCAGCTAACCATATCATTGAGTGAAGCGAAAGCACGGCTAATCACCCCATCAAACGGCGGTTCTGAAGGAAATTCTTCAACACGGCTTTGCACTGGAGTGATGTTAGTAAGCGCAAGCTCATGCTGCACCTGACGCAAGAAACGAACACGTTTTCCCAGACTATCGAGCAGTGTGAAATGCGCTTCTGGGCGCACGATAGAAAGCGGAATTCCCGGCAGGCCCGGTCCCGTACCTACATCGATAAAACGCTCACCCTTCAGATACGGTGCAACGACAATGCTGTCCAGAATATGGCGTACCAGCATTTCGTTGGGATCCCGCACCGACGTCAGGTTGTACGCTTTGTTCCATTTGTGCAGCATATCGACATACGCAATCAGCTGATTTTTCTGGTGATCGGTAAGAGAAATACCGGCATCAGCCAGCAGACGAGAGAGTTTGTTGAGCACGGTCGTTACCTGTTAATAATCAAATGCCCGATGCGCTTTCGCTTATCGGGCCTACAAATTCGTACGGCGGGCAAGCGAAGCGCCCCCGCCAAAATAGTGTTATCAAGCGCTGCGGCGCAGCATACCTTGTTTTTTCAGCCATACCAGCAGAATGGAGATGGCGGCAGGCGTTATGCCGGAAATACGCGATGCCTGACCGATCGAGACGGGTTTGTGATCGTTCAGCTTAGCGATAACTTCATTCGACAAGCCAGAAACCTGGCGATAATCCAGCGTTGCAGGCAACAGGGTGTTTTCATTGCGCTGTTGTCTTTCAATTTCTTCCAGCTGACGGGCAATATACCCTTCGTATTTCACCTGAATCTCAACCTGTTCTGCGGCCTGAGCATCATCAAGCGCGGGTGCGAACGCAGATAAAGAGGTCAACTGAGCATAGGTCATATCCGGGCGACGCAGCAGATCTTCACCGCTCGCTTCACGTGACAGAGGTGTAGCCAGGTGAGCATTCACTTCTGCTGCGGATTCCGCTAACGGATTCACCCAGGTTGATTTAAGACGTTGGCGTTCCTGTTCGATACGCTCCAGTTTCTCGTTGAAGCGAGCCCAGCGCTCATCGTCCACCAGACCCAGTTCACGACCAATTTCGGTCAGACGCAGGTCGGCGTTATCTTCACGCAGCATCAAACGGTATTCAGCGCGAGATGTGAACATACGGTACGGTTCTTTGGTACCCAGCGTACACAGGTCGTCCACCAGCACGCCAAGATAAGCCTGATCGCGACGCGGTGCCCACCCCTCTTTTTCAGCAGACAAACGCGCGGCGTTCAGACCAGCCAGCATGCCTTGTGCGGCGGCTTCTTCATAACCAGTTGTACCGTTAATCTGGCCCGCAAAGAACAGACCCTGGATGAATTTGCTTTCCAGAGTAGGTTTTAGATCACGCGGATCGAAGAAATCATACTCAATCGCGTAGCCAGGGCGGACGATTCTGGCATTTTCCATCCCCTGCATGGAGCGGACAATTTGCATCTGCACATCGAACGGCAGGCTGGTGGAGATGCCATTCGGGTAAATTTCGTTAGAGGTCAGCCCTTCCGGTTCGAGGAAGATCTGATGCTGGTTACGATCGGCAAAGCGCATCACTTTATCTTCGATCGACGGGCAGTAGCGTGGGCCGATACCTTCGATCACGCCAGCGTACATTGGGCTACGATCGAGGTTATTGCGGATCACGTCATGGGTTTTCTCATTGGTATGCGTGATGTAACACGGCATCTGGCGCGGATGTTGAGAAGCATCGCCCTGGAATGAGAAGACCGGCATCGGGTTATCGCTGTTTTGCTGGCCGAGCACGCTGAAATCAATCGTGCGCGCATCGATACGCGGCGGTGTACCGGTTTTCAGGCGGCTGACGCGCAGCGGCAGTTCACGCAGACGGCGTGACAGCGGGATGGACGGCGGATCGCCAGCGCGGCCACCGCTGTAGTTATCCAGACCAATATGAATTTTGCCGTCGAGGAAAGTCCCCACGGTTAATACGACCGCTTTGGCACGGAACTTCAGTCCCATTTGGGTTACTGCACCCACAACGCGATCGTTTTCGACAATCAGATCTTCAACCGCCTGCTGGAAGATCATCAGGTTGGGTTGATTCTCCAGCGCAGTGCGTACCGCCTGGCGATAGAGCACACGATCGGCCTGAGCTCGGGTAGCGCGAACGGCTGGCCCTTTGCTTGCGTTTAGTATCCTAAACTGGATACCCGCGTGGTCGATCGCTTTTGCCATCAACCCACCAAGCGCATCCACTTCTTTTACCAGGTGTCCCTTCCCAATACCGCCGATCGCCGGGTTGCAGCTCATCTGCCCCAGAGTGTCGATATTGTGTGTCAAAAGCAGAGTCTGTTGACCCATTCGCGCCGCGGCCATTGCGGCCTCGGTGCCTGCATGACCCCCGCCAATGATGATGACGTCAAAAGGATCCTGATAAAACATGGTAATTGCCTCGCATAACGCGGTGTGAAAATGGATTGAAGCCCGGGCCGTGGATTCTACTCAACTTTAGTCGATGGAGAAAGACCTGGGATCCTGGGTATTAAAAAGAAGATCTTTTTATTTAGAGATCTGTTTTATTGTGATCTCTTATTAGGATCGCACCTTTCTGTGGATAAGGACGATCCTTTAAGTAAGATCAACAGGTTGCTGAGGATCATTAGCTGTGAATGATCGGTGATCCTGGTCCGTATAAGCTGGGATCAGAATGAAGGGTTATACACAACTCAAAAACTGAACAACGGTTGTTCTTGGGATAACTACCGGTTGATCCAAGCTTTTAACCAGAGTTATCCACATAAAAAAGTACGATCTTTACAAATCTCTGAGCAACGGATGCCACGATCCCAGCCAAATTTCAGCCGGATCTTCCGGAATTTCATGTTCCAGTACGTTGATCCTGAGTGTTTCGCCGATCTGTTTTGCCCCACAGGCCTTCAATTCGGCTTCCAGCTTGTCGATTGCGCCGCAAAAGGTGTCATATTCACGACTGCCTATCCCGATTGCACCAAAGCGCACTTGTGACAGGTCCGGCTTTTGCTCGCGTAACGCATCATATAAAGGCTGTAGGTTGTCAGGAATATCTCCCGCACCGTGCGTGGAGCTGATAATCAGCCAGATCCCGTCAGTCGGAACCTCTTCAAGCATTGGCCCATGCAGTATTTCGCTGGAAAAACCGGCGTCGTCCAGCTTTTCAGCCAGATGCTCTGCTACATATTCCGCACTGCCAAGCGTACTACCGCTGATAAGAGTGATGTCTGCCATGATCGCCCACCTTTATAAAGAGGGCGTATTGTACGCTGTGAGCGAGCTGGGATCTACCTGTGGAAAAATAGGGGATTAAAAAAACCGATCATGGCTTGATGGTACGCATGATCGGGTTTTGCAGGACGATCAGGGTTTCAGTGGACTGAATTTCGTCAATTGTTTGGATCTTGTTGATAAGTACCTGCTGCAATGCGTCGATCGACTTGCACATCACCTTAATAAAGATGCTGTAGTGCCCGGTGGTGTAATACGCTTCGGTCACTTCATCGAGGCTTTCCAGTCTGGCCAGCGCTGACGGATAGTCTTTCGCACTTTTCAGGATGATGCCGATAAAGCAGCCGACGTCATAACCCAATTGTTTGGGACTGACATCAATCCGCGCGCCGGTAATAATCCCCGCCTGCTTCATCTTTTCTACGCGAACGTGAATTGTTCCTGGGCTGACGCCGAACTGTTTGGCTAATTCTGCGTAGGCGGTACGAGCATTTTCCATTAAGGCGTCAAGAATGCCGCGGTCCAGATTGTCGATCTGATAATTTTCCATAGGTTTTTCTTATGTAGATTAATGATTCCCTCTATTTTAGACGTAATTTTTAACGAATCAAAATCGAAGTCGGCTTTTTGTTTGTTGATTATTGAATATTACCTCCATTCTGTTGCTTAATCATAGGCAACAGGACACAGGAGTACACATAATGAAAACCGCTTACATTGCCAAACAACGTCAAATTAGCTTCGTAAAATCTCATTTTTCTCGCCAGCTGGAAGAGCGTTTAGGCCTGATCGAAGTTCAGGCGCCGATCCTCAGCCGCGTTGGAGATGGCACGCAGGATAACTTGTCAGGCTGTGAAAAAGCGGTGCAGGTGAAGGTTAAAGCATTGCCAGACGCTCAATTCGAAGTGGTTCATTCACTGGCGAAGTGGAAGCGTCAAACGTTAGGACAACACGACTTTAGCGCAGGCGAGGGGCTGTACACGCACATGAAAGCCCTGCGTCCCGATGAAGATCGCCTCTCCCCGCTGCACTCAGTGTACGTTGACCAGTGGGACTGGGAGCGCGTGATGGGCGACGGTGAGCGTCAATTCTCCACTCTGAAAAGCACGGTAGAGGCTATCTGGGAGGGAATTAAGGCCACCGAAGCTGCGGTTAGCAAAGAGTTTGGTCTGGCACCGTTCCTGCCAGAACAGATCCACTTTGTTCATAGCCAGGAGCTGTTATCTCGTTATCCGGATCTTGATGCAAAAGGTCGTGAACGTGCGATCGCTAAAGAGCTGGGTGCGGTATTCCTGGTGGGGATCGGCGGCAAGCTCAGTGACGGTCACCGTCATGACGTACGTGCGCCGGATTATGATGACTGGAGTTCAGCGTCCGAGCTGGGTCATGCCGGTCTGAACGGTGATATTCTGGTCTGGAACCCGGTTCTGGAAGATGCGTTTGAGCTGTCTTCTATGGGGATCCGTGTGGATGCTGACGCCCTGAAACACCAGCTGTCTCTGACCGGTGATGAAGATCGCCTGAGTCTGGAGTGGCACCAGGCGCTGCTGCGCGGTGAAATGCCGCAGACAATTGGTGGCGGCATTGGGCAGTCGCGTCTGACCATGCTGTTGCTGCAATTACCGCACATTGGTCAGGTTCAGTGTGGCGTATGGCCGGCCCAGGTTCGTGAAAGCGTCGCTTCTCTGCTGTAACAATTAACGCCGCCAGCGTCTGAGCAGGCGGCTTCGCATTCCGGTATCAAAGCGCCAGATATGATCGAAAATGCGCATGATGCCGGGTTTGCCATGTGCTGACATCGCTACCGCATGAAAACGGTGCTGGTGCACCCGCTGTAATTCTCCCACTTTGCTGACTACTTCATCGGGCAATCGCTGAGCGATAAAATCTGAGATAACCACCGCATCGGCATCAAACCATTCCCGACCCTGCATGCGTTCAATAATGGCGCGAAAACAGCTGGCAATATCAGTGCCGCCACGAAAGCGCTGACTTAAAAAGCGGATCGCCTGCTCGATGCCCTCCGGACCGGAAAGCTCATAGCGCACCACTTCTGTTGAAAACAGCATAATGAAACAGCGCCGGTTATCGGCAAGGGCAACGCGCATTAGCGCCAGGCAAAAGGCTTTCGCACACTGCTCATTAAATCCGCCCATCGATCCCGAGGTATCAACGCAGACGATAAAAGGCCCGCGCGGCTGCTCGTCAAAATCCTGATGCACCACCGGACGTTCCGTTACTTTCTCACGCCATGCTTCGCCGTGCAGGCGGTAGGTGAGCAGTTGCTTTTCCACCAGCCGTCGGTAGAACTCGTATTCCAGTTCGGTAATGCCCAGCGTGGCCAGCTCTGGCGGTAGCAGGCGCAGGATATCGTCACTTTGCAGGATGCCATCCACCTGCTCTGGGACGGTTGCAGGTTCGCGCACCAGCGTACGGAAGGTTTCCATTGGCGCATCTTTACGCGGCACGGATTTCGCCTCTCTGGAACGACCTAACTGTTCGGCCAGGCGCTGGAGTTCGGGTTGTTGCGTCAGAAATTCGCCGTATTTCACCATCAACTGATAATCACCGCGCTTGATTTGGCCCGCGCTCATATCCCACAACCGGCCTGCTGCGTTGTCATTTTCTGCCAGTACAGGTTCCAGTTGCCCGCTGAGGGTCATCCGTTCTTGTACTTCACTGAGCAAATGCTCGCGCTCTTCTTCCAGCAGTTGCTGATTCAGCGTTGTGGTTTGCACCACCAGGCTCAGGCGCCAGCGCTGGAGAAAAAGCGTATGTAGTGCGGGCGTAAAGGTGCTGTTGTCATTGACCAGTTGCTGCGCTTGCCCGGCCCACGGCGAATGGAGGCGGTGCAATAGGGATAATATTTGCGGTAGCTGAACGATAAACTGCGCATGAGAGAGGAGCTGGCTTTGTTGATAGCACATAACCTCCTCCATCAGCTCCGGCGGTACGTGGGTATCTTTGAGGCGGCTACGCAATGATTCACGCCAGCGGGGAATGTCGTCAGTGATCGCTTTTTTAAGGCGAGGAAATTTTTTAAAAAATACCACCATCTTTGGGGAAGCCAGCAGGGCGACGATCATCTCTTCGATCATTGCCTCTTCGCTGACTGCCAGCATGATGTTGAGCGTATCAAGGGTCAGCATTGTTGCGCCTGGCGGATTTGCGCCCCGACATCCTGCAGGCTGGCCTCAATGCGGCCTAACCAGTCGCTATGAATAAACAGGCATTTTTGCTGTTCGCTGAATGCGCTGTGCTGCTGATGCCACTCATTATCGAGCGCTTCAAACTCCTGTTTTATCTCTGCGGGCATACTCTCTTGCGAAGCACCCGGCAGCGCCAGGCGAGAACCTTGTAAACTGACATCGCGTACAACCAGATGCTGTGCGCTATCGACTTCCATATTCAGCGTTTGGGCAAAGCCGATCCCGTTTAGTTTTCCGCGGATCTCACCGCCTTTTGTTAGCCACAGTTCCAGCGCGCCACGTTCGAAAGCTATATGGATAACCTCCATATCATGCAGTTTTAAAGGCTTTTGCAGCAGTAATGTCACGACAGAAGACGAGGCTTCTGGCGGTAAATCATAATGAGGACGACGGCTGAAAATTCCGCCCTGGCGGATCACCGTGAACGCCGTTTTGTCACTTTGCTGCTGCTGGAGCTGAATGCGGCGCTGCACAATGCTGCCCAGGCGCGTCAGCATGGCTTGCTGCTGCCAGGCGTGTCCGGTCATCAATATTTCAAGCTGCTGTTGCATCAGATTAAGGCTTTGCGCGTCGTACCACAGGCAATCTTTCAGCAGGATCAGGTCGATAGGTACTACCGCATCGCGTCCGCTAAAGAAAGCACTGGCCTGGAGTAAGCGGATCGCTTTTTTCCAGCGACGATCGGACACATAAGGTGCATTCGGTAACACGTCCAACTGCTGGCGCAGCGTGAAAATGAGCTCAAACACGCGATCGGGAAGCTTGATCGCACCAATGTTTTTTTGCCACTGATGATACTCTTCATCCGTCACCTGCAATGATGCCGGGACCGGATTGTCGCTTTCATCCTGCTGACTTAACAGCATGGAGCGGAAATTGGCCTTGTCCTGAACTTTATCCAGCCACAGACGAATCAGCATACGGTCGTACAGCGCTTCCAGGCTGCTGTCGGCTTCAGGCAGTTCGTTGGAAGCAGCCACCAGCAGACGCATCGGAATTTTTTCTTCATACGCGCCGTTACGGAAATGACGTTCGTTAATGGCGGTCAACAGGGTGTTAAGAATTGCCGGGCCTGCTTTCCAGATTTCATCGAGAAAAACGATTTCAGCTTCAGGAAGATAGCCCGCCGTTAAGCGTTCATAGCGACCTTCGTCTTTTAACGCCTGAATGGACAGCGGACCAAACACCTCTTCGGGCGTAGAGAAGCGCGTCATCAGGTATTCAAAAGCGCGTGCGTTTTGGAAGGCAAACTTCAGTCGGCGGGCAATTAAGCTTTTTGCGATCCCCGGGGGGCCTAATAAGAAAACGCTCTCGCCGCTGAGTGCTGCCAGCAGACACAGACGAATGGCGTGGCTACGTTCATAAAGTCCCTTTTCCAGCGCATTGCTCAGACGGGAAATTCTTTCCGCTAATAAATGTGGGTGAGCCATAATGAAGTGGCGTCCTTTCGCCAAATGTACTGCATAAACTGCGAGTATAGATGCTTCACACCATTGCAGTAATAGACTGAAGGTGCGCTTATTTTTCTTTGAGCCAGATTAATCTGGTCTCATTTAGGGGTACGATTTTGTGATTAATCGTGCATACTGTGCGCCTTTTTGTGGGCCAAGGGACGACGCACACATTTCTTATATATACACCAAATCAATCAAGCTGCACCAAGGCGGCAATGGAGTTTTCTTCTGGGATGGGGGGAATAACGAATGCAGCCCATACGGAGTGGCTTGAAAGATGATGTGTATAAACGAAAGACGAGTCTATGAGCACTGATAATAAACAATCATTGTCTGCGATTACCCTTGCGGCCATTGGGGTTGTCTACGGTGATATTGGTACCAGCCCACTTTATACGCTTCGTGAATGTTTGTCCGGCCAGTTTGGTTTTGGCGTTGAACGTGATGCCGTATTTGGTTTTCTCTCGCTGATTTTCTGGCTGCTGATCTTTGTTGTCTCCATTAAATACCTGACGTTTGTCATGCGCGCAGATAACGCCGGAGAAGGCGGGATCCTGACGCTGATGTCATTGGCCGGGCGCAATACCTCGGCGCGAACAACCTCCATGCTGGTCATTATGGGATTGATAGGCGGCAGCTTCTTCTATGGTGAAGTGGTGATTACGCCAGCCATTTCGGTGATGTCTGCAATTGAAGGTCTGGAGATAGTTGCCCCGCAACTGGATACCTGGATTGTTCCGCTCTCAATAATTGTGCTGACCCTGCTGTTTTTGATTCAAAAACACGGTACCGGCATGGTCGGTAAGCTGTTTGCGCCGATTATGCTGCTATGGTTCCTGACGCTCGCGGTATTAGGTGTGCGCAGTATTATTGGCAATCCGGAAGTGCTGCAGGCGCTCAATCCGTATTGGGCGGTGCATTTCTTCCTCGAATTCAAAACGCTGTCCTTTATCGCGCTGGGTGCGGTGGTGCTGTCGATTACCGGTGTTGAAGCGCTGTATGCGGATATGGGCCACTTCGGTAAATTGCCGATTCGTCTGGCATGGTTCTCCGTGGTATTGCCTTCACTGGTGCTGAACTATTTTGGGCAGGGCGCGTTGCTGTTAAAGCATCCTGAAGCGATCAAAAACCCGTTTTTCCTGCTGGCGCCGGACTGGGCATTAATTCCATTGTTGATCCTCGCCGCGCTGGCAACGGTCATCGCCTCTCAGGCGGTTATCTCCGGTGTCTTCTCGCTGACGCGTCAGGCCGTACGTCTGGGGTATTTATCGCCGATGCGTATCATCCATACCTCGGAAATGGAATCGGGCCAGATTTACATTCCTTTCGTTAACTGGATGCTCTATTTTGCGGTAGTTATCGTGATAGTGAGCTTTGAACACTCCAGTAACCTTGCTGCGGCGTATGGGATTGCGGTAACGGGGACGATGGTACTGACTTCAATTCTGTCGACCACCGTGGCGCGCAAAAACTGGCACTGGAATAAATACTTCGTCTTCCTGATCCTGGTGGCGTTCTTGTGCGTCGATGTTCCGCTGTTCTCCGCGAACCTCGATAAGCTTATTTCCGGCGGTTGGCTGCCTCTGACGCTGGGTCTGGTGATGTTCACCATCATGACCACCTGGAAAAGCGAACGCTTCCGTCTGCTGCGTCGCATGCATGAGCACGGTAACTCTCTGGAGGCGATGATTGCTTCTCTGGAGAAATCGCCACCGGTACGCGTGCCGGGAACGGCGGTGTATATGTCCCGCGCACTGAACGTCATCCCGTTTGCACTTCTGCATAACCTCAAGCATAACAAGGTGCTGCATGAGCGCGTTATTCTGCTGACGCTGCGCACGGAAGATGCGCCCTATGTTCACAACGTGCGTAGAGTGCAGATTGAGCAGTTATCGCCCACCTTCTGGCGCGTGGTGGCCAGCTACGGTTGGCGCGAAACGCCGAACGTGGAGGAAGTGTTCCATCGCTGCGGTCTGGAAGGCTTAAGCTGTCGGATGATGGAAACGTCCTTCTTCATGTCGCATGAGTCGTTGATTGTTGGCAAGCGGCCATGGTACCTGCGTCTGCGCGGCAAGCTGTATCTGCTGCTACAGCGCAACGCGCTGCGCGCGCCGGACCAGTTTGAAATCCCACCGAACCGGGTTATTGAGCTTGGTACTCAGGTAGAGATTTAATCTCGTCGACGCCCTCTTTCATCGCGAAAGGGGGCGTTTTGTTTTGCCCCTCTCAGTTTTCATTTCATCGAATGATAATCCTTGCGAAACGTTTCGATGGCGATCACATTTTCGTAACGTCGCGGTGGTTTTCTGTCCACTCTTCGCAATACACTTATCTCTAGCGAAACGTTTCGCTAGTGGGGAAAGAAAATGAAGAAAGGCACGGTACTCAACTCTGAAATTTCAACGGTGATCTCCCGTCTGGGGCATACCGATACGCTGGTGGTGTGTGATGCAGGTTTACCCATCCCAAACAGCACAACGCGTATTGATATGGCATTAACCCAGGGCGTACCTTCTTTTATGCAGGTACTGGATGTGGTCACACGTGAAATGCAGGTCGAGGCGGCCATTCTCGCGTCGGAAATTAAACAACATAATCCGCAACTCCACGAAACGTTGCTCAGCCACATTGAGCAACTGCAACAACACCAGGGAAACACCATAGAAATTCGTTACACCACGCATGAACAATTCAAAAAACAAACCGCAGACAGTCAGGCGGTAATTCGCAGCGGAGAATGTTCTCCGTATGCGAATATCATTCTCTGTGCTGGCGTCACGTTCTGAGGCCATCATGAACGCATTACTGCAACTTAAAGGGATCGATAAAGCGTTCCCGGGCGTAAAAGCGCTATCCGGCGCCGCATTGAATGTCTACCCTGGCCGCGTAATGGCGCTGGTGGGCGAAAACGGCGCGGGCAAATCCACCATGATGAAAGTGTTGACCGGGATCTATACCCGTGATGCCGGCTCTTTATTATGGCTGGGGAAAGAGACCACCTTTAACGGCCCTAAATCCTCTCAGGAAGCTGGTATCGGTATCATCCACCAGGAGCTGAACCTGATCCCGCAACTCACTATCGCCGAGAACATTTTTCTTGGCCGTGAGTTTGTGAATCGCTTTGGCAAAATTGACTGGAAGAAGATGTACGCCGAAGCCGATCTGCTGCTCGCCAAACTGAATCTGCGCTTTAAAAGCGACAGACTGGTTGGTGAGCTATCGATTGGCGATCAGCAGATGGTCGAAATTGCCAAAGTGCTGAGCTTTGAATCGAAAGTCATCATTATGGATGAACCGACGGATGCCCTCACCGATACCGAAACCGAATCCCTGTTCCGCGTCATCCGCGAACTGAAATCCCAGGGACGCGGCATTGTCTATATTTCTCACCGTATGAAAGAGATCTTCGAGATTTGCGACGACGTAACCGTCTTCCGCGACGGGCAGTTTATTGCCGAGCGTGAAGTCGCCTCGCTGACTGAAGACTCGCTGATTGAAATGATGGTGGGACGTAAACTGGAAGATCAGTACCCGCGCCTGGAAAAAGCGCCGGGTGATATTCGCCTGAAGGTCGATAACCTGTGTGGCCCTGGCGTAAACGATGTTTCGTTCACGCTGCGTAAAGGCGAGATCCTTGGCGTATCCGGGCTGATGGGGGCCGGACGAACCGAACTGATGAAAGTGTTGTACGGCGCATTGCCGCGCACCAGCGGTTACGTCACGCTTGATGGCCATGAAGTGGTTACCCGTTCGCCGCAGGATGGGTTGGCTAACGGCATCGTCTATATTTCTGAAGACCGTAAACGCGATGGTTTAGTGCTGGGCATGTCGGTGAAAGAGAACATGTCACTGACCGCGCTGCGTTATTTCAGCCGCGCCGGTGGAAGCCTTAAACATAAAGATGAGCAGCAGGCGGTGGGTGATTTTATTCGTCTGTTCAATGTTAAAACACCATCAATGGAACAGGCTATCGGCCTGCTGTCCGGTGGTAACCAGCAGAAAGTGGCGATTGCGCGCGGTCTGATGACCCGGCCAAAAGTGCTGATCCTTGATGAACCAACGCGCGGCGTTGACGTTGGAGCCAAGAAAGAAATCTATCAGCTTATCAACCAGTTTAAGGCTGACGGGCTGAGCATCATTCTGGTCTCCTCTGAGATGCCAGAAGTATTGGGCATGAGCGATCGAATTATCGTTATGCATGAAGGGCATCTCGGCGGTGAGTTCACTCGCGAGCAGGCCACTCAGGAAGTATTAATGGCTGCCGCTGTGGGCAAGCTTAATCGCGTGAATCAGGAGTAAAAAAGATGACTACCCAGGCTGTTTCTGGTCGCCGTTATTTCACTAAAGCATGGCTTCTGGAGCAAAAGTCGCTCATCGCTCTGTTAGTGCTGATCGCGATTGTTTCCACCATGAGCCCTAACTTTTTTACCGTTAATAACCTGTTCAACATTCTCCAGCAAACGTCGGTGAACGCCATCATGGCCGTTGGCATGACGCTGGTTATCCTGACGTCAGGTATCGATCTGTCCGTCGGTTCCTTGCTGGCGCTTACCGGCGCGGTTGCGGCTTCAATTGTAGGGATTGAGGTCAATGCGCTGGTGGCTGTTGCTGCAGCCCTGGCGCTCGGCGCTGCCATTGGTGCAGTCACCGGGGTGATTGTTGCGAAAGGCCGGGTGCAGGCGTTTATTGCAACGCTGGTGATGATGCTGCTGCTGCGCGGCGTGACCATGGTGTACACCAACGGCAGTCCGGTTAATACCGGATTTACTGACAATGCCGATCTGTTTGGCTGGTTTGGTATTGGTCGTCCGTTAGGCATCCCTACGCCAGTGTGGATCATGGGGATTGTCTTCCTCGCGGCGTGGTACATGCTGCACCACACTCGTCTGGGCCGTTATATCTACGCGCTGGGCGGTAACGAAGCGGCAACGCGTTTGTCTGGTATCAGCGTCAGTAAAATCAAAATTATCGTTTACTCACTGTGCGGTCTGCTGGCATCGCTGGCGGGCATCATTGAAGTCGCGCGCCTCTCCTCTGCGCAACCAACAGCAGGTACTGGCTATGAGCTCGATGCGATCGCAGCGGTGGTGTTAGGCGGTACCAGCCTGGCGGGTGGTAAAGGACGTATTGTTGGGACGCTGATCGGCGCATTGATTCTTGGTTTCCTCAATAATGGTTTGAATTTGTTAGGTGTATCCTCCTATTACCAGATGATCGTCAAAGCGGTGGTGATTTTGCTGGCGGTACTGGTAGACAACAAAAAGCAGTAACAACGATTACAGGACATCTTAAATATGAACATGAAAAAACTGGCTACCCTGGTTTCTGCTGTTGCGCTGAGCGCCACCGTGAGCGCGAATGCGATGGCGAAAGATACCATTGCGCTGGTGGTCTCCACCCTCAACAACCCGTTCTTTGTTTCTCTGAAGGATGGGGCGCAAAAAGAGGCGGATAAGCTGGGTTACAACCTGGTGATTCTGGACTCGCAGAATAACCCGGCGAAAGAGCTGGCTAACGTTCAGGACTTAACGGTTCGTGGAACTAAAATTCTGCTGATCAACCCGACTGACTCTGATGCCGTTGGTAATGCTGTGAAGATGGCTAACCAGGCAAAAATTCCGGTTATTACCCTTGACCGTGTTGCCTCCAAAGGCGAAGTGGTAAGCCACATTGCGTCTGATAACGTGTTGGGTGGCAAAATTGCGGGTGATTACATCGCGAAGAAGGCCGGTGAAGGCGCGAAAGTTATCGAACTGCAGGGGATTGCCGGAACTTCAGCGGCGCGTGAGCGTGGTGAAGGTTTCCAGCAGGCCGTTGCGGCACACAAATTTAACGTACTGGCCAGCCAGCCGGCAGACTTCGACCGCACCAAAGGTCTGAACGTCATGCAGAACCTGCTGACCGCGCATCCTGATGTGCAGGCCGTATTTGCCCAGAACGATGAAATGGCGCTGGGTGCGCTGCGCGCACTGCAAACCGCGGGTAAATCTGATGTGATGGTGGTTGGATTTGACGGCACTCCAGATGGCGAAAAAGCAGTAAATGATGGCAAACTGGCTGCGACTATTGCTCAGTTGCCGGATCAGATCGGCGCGAAAGGCGTTGAGACTGCGGATAAAGTCCTGAAAGGCGAGAAGGTTCAGGCTAAATATCCGGTTGACCTGAAGCTGGTCATCAAGCAGTAATACCGATTCAGGTCGCTCGCGGCCTGATGGAGACATAAATACGCCATCCCCGTATCTGATTTTGGGGATGAAAGCGTAAAAAGAAAAGCAGGGCACGCGCCACCCTAACCCGGTGGCGCACTTTGACTTGGAACACCAAATATGAAAACCGCAGGCAACCTCGTTGTTCTTGGCAGTATCAATGCCGATCACATCCTTAACCTTAACTCTTTCCCGACACCTGGTGAAACCGTAACTGGTAGCCATTATCAGGTCGCATTTGGCGGTAAAGGCGCGAATCAGGCTGTTGCTGCGGGTCGTAGTGGCGCGAATATCGCATTCATTGCCTGTACGGGCGATGATGATATTGGCGAAAGTGTGCGTAAACAGTTAGCCAAAGATAACATCGATATCGCGCCGATTAGCGTAATTTCGGGGGAATCGACCGGTGTGGCGTTGATTTTTGTGAATGGTGAAGGTGAGAACGTTATCGGCATTCATGCCGGAGCGAACGCAGCTCTTTCGCCAGCGCTGGTGGAAGCGCAGCATGAGCGTATTGCTCAGGCGTCCGCCTTACTTATGCAGTTAGAATCCCCGATCGAAAGCGTACTGACTGCAGCAAAGATTGCACATCAAAATAAGACCATGGTCGCCCTGAACCCTGCACCGGCACGTGAACTTTCTGATGAACTGCTGGCGCTGGTGGATATTATTACCCCGAATGAAACCGAGGCTGAAAAGCTGACGGGGATCCGGGTCGAAAATGATGAAGACGCGGCCAAAGCGGCGCAGGCATTGCACGCTAAAGGTATCCATACTGTACTGATTACTTTAGGTAGTCGCGGTGTGTGGGCCAGCGTTAATGGCGAAGGTCAGCGTGTGCCCGGTTTTAAAGTGGAAGCCGTTGATACTATTGCCGCTGGAGACACCTTTAATGGCGCGTTAATTACAGCGTTGCTGGAAGAGACTCCGCTGCCTGAAGCGATCCGTTTTGCGCATGCCGCTGCGGCGATAGCGGTTACCCGTAAAGGCGCACAGCCTTCCGTTCCGTGGCGCGAAGAAATAGAAGCGTTTTTAAGTCAACAGAGGTAACGCTTGGCTACAATGAAGGACGTCGCCCGCCAGGCGGGTGTTTCCACGTCGACGGTTTCTCACGTCATTAATAAAGATCGCTTTGTCAGTGAGTCCGTCACTGACAAAGTAGAAGCTGCAATTAAAGCGCTGAACTACGCGCCCTCAGCGCTGGCGCGTAGCCTCAAGTTAAACCAGACCCGCACGATTGGCATGTTAATCACTGCCAGTACCAATCCCTTCTATTCTGAACTAGTGCGCGGCGTTGAACGTAGCTGTTTCGAGCGCGGCTACAGTCTGGTGCTGTGCAATACCGAAGGCGATGAACAGCGCATGAACCGTAATCTGGAAACTCTGATGCAAAAACGTGTGGACGGCTTGTTGCTGCTCTGCACCGAAACACATCAGCCTTCCAGAGAGATAATGCAGCGTTATCCTTCTATACCGACCGTGATGATGGACTGGTCGCCTTTTGATGGTGAAAGCGATCTGATTCAGGATAATTCCTTGCTGGGCGGGGATTTAGCCACGCAACATCTTATCGAAAAAGGTTTTACGCGCATTGCCTGCATCACCGGGCCGCTGGATAAAACCCCGGCGCGTTTGCGTCTGGAAGGATATCGGGCAGCAATGAAGCGGGCGGGGTTGCCTGTTCCGGAAGGCTACGAGATTACCGGTGACTTTGAGTTCGGCGGCGGCTTTGAAGCTATGCAAACGTTGCTGTCGCATAAACAGCGACCGCAGGCCGTTTTTACAGGCAATGATGCAATGGCAGTTGGCGCGTATCAGGCTCTGTACCAGTCAGGATTGCGCATTCCGCAGGATATGGCTGTGGTGGGTTACGATGATATCGAGCTGGCGCGTTATATGACGCCGCCCCTGACGACCATCCACCAACCAAAAGATGAATTGGGCGAACTGGCCATCGATGTATTAATTCACCGGATGGCGCAGCCCGCATTACAGCAACAGCGTTTGCAGCTTACTCCTGTTCTGATGGAGCGGGGGTCGGTTTATGTTTGTGCCGATCTTTGATCAGGTTACGTCCATCTTTGGCTTTTAGCAGCATGAACATCAGCGCGGATATTACCGTGATAGCGCCCATCGTCATAAAGGTGTAGTGGAACTGCTCGACCGTATTGGTTCCTTCCATACCTTCATAGATACGCAGAACGGCGGCGCTGATGGCAACCCCTAAACTGATTGATAACTGCTGAGTAACGGCCAATACGCTGTTGCCGCTGCTGGCGTTTTCATCGGTCAGATCCGCCAGAGTGATGGTATTCATTGAAGTAAACTGGGTGGACATCGCCATACCTAAAATGAACAACGGCAGGATTAGCATCCAGACCGGCATGGCAGGAGATTGCAAAGCGAACTGCGCAATCATCAGGCCGATAAATACCGTAACACCCACCAATGTGGTCCTGTAGCCGAGTTTGCGCAGAACCTGCGTCACCATGGATTTTGCCAGAATTGAACCTAACGCTGTTGGCGCCATCATGCAGCCGGCTATCAGAGCCGGATATCCAAATCCTACCTGCAACATCAGCGGCATTAAGAAGGGCACGCAGCCTGTGCCCAGGCGAGTGGCGAGGTTTCCGGCGATCCCAACAGAAAAGGTCCGAGTCTTAAATATCGGAAGCGATATCAGCGGCGTTGGGTGGCGACGCGCATGGCGAATATAGGCGAGTAGTAACAACACACTGGCAAGAATAATACCGAGTGCGACCCAGGTCTCGACAAGCTTCTCACCGAACAATTCAACGCCGCTGGAAAACAACACCAGGCTCAAACCAAACAGAAAGAAACCGGTCATATCAAAACCGCGGCGTGGCGTGGTGAAGTTCGGCATATATTTGCGGGCATAGAAGATACCGGCAATGCCAATTGGAATATTAATCAGGAAGATCCAGTGCCAACTGGCCCATGTAACCAGTACACCGCCCAATACCGGACCTAAAATTGGCCCCACAAGTCCTGGCATGGTGACGAAGTTAAGCACGGGAAGCAGTTCGCTGCGGGGGTAAGCACGCAATAACGCCAGACGGGCAACGGGCATCATCATGGCGCCACCGATTCCCTGAATGACACGGAAAATCACCAGTTCGCTTAGGGAGCTGGACAGCGCACAGGCCAGCGATCCCAATGTAAACAGGCTAACGGCAATCATAAAGACGCGTCGGGTACCAAATCGGTCTGCCAGCCAACCACTTACCGGGATCAGCATCGCGACAGTCAGGGTATAGCTGATAATGGCCGACTGCATGGCGAGTGGAGAGCGGTTAAGACTATGTGCTATTGCGGGTAGGGCGGTATTGAGGATCGTGGCGTCTAGTGCCTGCATAAAAAAGGCCATGGCTGCTATCCACGGTAGCCCGGCCATACTGCGTGATTTCTTTTCTGACATATTATTTATCCGGTAGCACGTTCGGTGCTATCAGCAATGCCTGACAGGCAGCAAAGGCACGATCGCCATCGTTATCATCTATTGCGTCGACAATGGCCTGGTGCAAATCCAGTTTCACCACATCGTTATAGGTAATAGAGGTAAAGTAGGTCTGGTAAACCGAATGGAACAGAGATGCAAAGGAAATAAGGAACGGATTCGCACTCATTTCATAGATGTGCTCATGCCAGGCGATATCAACCTCAATCCAGCGTTCGCGTCTGAAGTTTCTTTTCAGCTCGACCATCTCTTCCATCAGCGTGTTGAGGTGCGCTTTCTGTTCAGCCGTACCTATGGTCGCTGCCAGTAAGCACGCCTGAGGCTCCAGGCTGATACGCATCACCAGAAAATGTTTAATGACCTGCGGGAAATTATCTTCTGTCATCCACCAGGTGAGCAGCTCCTGGTCAAGGAAGTTCCAGTTTGCTTGCGGCATGACGCGTGTACCAATACGTGGGCGCGGTAATACCATACCTTTTGCCGTTAATGTTTTTACTGCTTCTCTTACCGCGGTGCGACTCACGCCAAACTGATCGCCCAGCTCTATTTCGCCAGGCAATATCGCACCCGGCGCGTATTCACCTTTTAATATTCGCTGAGCCAGCTTTTCGGCCAGAACGTAGGACAAGTTTTTCTGTGCGGCTAGCTGTTGGGCATTTAACGGCATGAATGTTCTTCCTTACTCTTTTTCTTATTCATTAGTATGCCACCTGGAAGTGTGATTGCGGCTGCAAAAACGGCAATTTGCTTATTTTATGGCATGTTAATGGTTGTTTTGGTGAAAAAACACGCACTCGGAAAGTTATTTTAAATTTCCCCTTGTCAGCCTGAAATAACTCCCTATAATGCGCCTCCACTGACACGGAACAACGGATTACAAGCCGCCGGGTCAGCGGGGTTCCACTGAGAACTCCGGCGAAGAAAGCGAAATTAAATGCTTGACTTCGTAGCGGGATGGCGTAATATGCACACCCCGCGCCGCTGAGAAAAAGCGAAGCGGCACTGCTCTTTAACAATTTATCAGACAATCTGTGTGGGCACTCGAAGATACGGATTCTTAACGTCGCAAGACGAAAAATGAATACCAAGTCTCAACGAGTGAACACGTAATTCATTACGAAGTTTAATTCATTGAGCATCAAACTTTTAAATTGAAGAGTTTGATCATGGCTCAGATTGAACGCTGGCGGCAGGCCTAACACATGCAAGTCGAACGGTAGCACAGAGGAGCTTGCTCCTTGGGTGACGAGTGGCGGACGGGTGAGTAATGTCTGGGAAACTGCCCGATGGAGGGGGATAACTACTGGAAACGGTAGCTAATACCGCATAACGTCGCAAGACCAAAGAGGGGGACCTTCGGGCCTCTTGCCATCGGATGTGCCCAGATGGGATTAGCTAGTAGGTGGGGTAACGGCTCACCTAGGCGACGATCCCTAGCTGGTCTGAGAGGATGACCAGCCACACTGGAACTGAGACACGGTCCAGACTCCTACGGGAGGCAGCAGTGGGGAATATTGCACAATGGGCGCAAGCCTGATGCAGCCATGCCGCGTGTATGAAGAAGGCCTTCGGGTTGTAAAGTACTTTCAGCGAGGAGGAAGGTGTTGTGGTTAATAACCGCAGCAATTGACGTTACTCGCAGAAGAAGCACCGGCTAACTCCGTGCCAGCAGCCGCGGTAATACGGAGGGTGCAAGCGTTAATCGGAATTACTGGGCGTAAAGCGCACGCAGGCGGTCTGTCAAGTCGGATGTGAAATCCCCGGGCTCAACCTGGGAACTGCATCCGAAACTGGCAGGCTAGAGTCTTGTAGAGGGGGGTAGAATTCCAGGTGTAGCGGTGAAATGCGTAGAGATCTGGAGGAATACCGGTGGCGAAGGCGGCCCCCTGGACAAAGACTGACGCTCAGGTGCGAAAGCGTGGGGAGCAAACAGGATTAGATACCCTGGTAGTCCACGCCGTAAACGATGTCGACTTGGAGGTTGTGCCCTTGAGGCGTGGCTTCCGGAGCTAACGCGTTAAGTCGACCGCCTGGGGAGTACGGCCGCAAGGTTAAAACTCAAATGAATTGACGGGGGCCCGCACAAGCGGTGGAGCATGTGGTTTAATTCGATGCAACGCGAAGAACCTTACCTACTCTTGACATCCAGAGAACTTAGCAGAGATGCTTTGGTGCCTTCGGGAACTCTGAGACAGGTGCTGCATGGCTGTCGTCAGCTCGTGTTGTGAAATGTTGGGTTAAGTCCCGCAACGAGCGCAACCCTTATCCTTTGTTGCCAGCGGTTAGGCCGGGAACTCAAAGGAGACTGCCAGTGATAAACTGGAGGAAGGTGGGGATGACGTCAAGTCATCATGGCCCTTACGAGTAGGGCTACACACGTGCTACAATGGCATATACAAAGAGAAGCGACCTCGCGAGAGCAAGCGGACCTCATAAAGTATGTCGTAGTCCGGATTGGAGTCTGCAACTCGACTCCATGAAGTCGGAATCGCTAGTAATCGTGGATCAGAATGCCACGGTGAATACGTTCCCGGGCCTTGTACACACCGCCCGTCACACCATGGGAGTGGGTTGCAAAAGAAGTAGGTAGCTTAACCTTCGGGAGGGCGCTTACCACTTTGTGATTCATGACTGGGGTGAAGTCGTAACAAGGTAACCGTAGGGGAACCTGCGGTTGGATCACCTCCTTACCTTAAAGAA